>JBILAD010000106.1:0-4070 GCA_044354355.1 Candidatus Planktophila sp.
GCGCTGATGCACCACGTAGTGCTGAAGAAGGAGCAGCGTGTGCATTGTGGTTAGCAACTAGAGAGTTTAATCCTGGTGATACAACAGGAGTTTTGTGGGAAGACAATCAGATTGTTGAGTGGTAACTGACCTTAAAGATCAGTTGGTATGGCACGTAAAGTTGCAATTAATGTAGTTCCAGCAAGTGCTGCCAAAGGAACTGCAACAAACCATAGATGTGCTTCAACTTGATAAGAAACCACGCCCAGTGCAATCAAATTAGCTAATACAGATGGTGCACGTCCGTAGTACTTGCCACTCTTATAGAAAAGCCCACACAAGAGGAGTCCACCGCCACCCAAAAATGCAAATAGCAGTACGCCTATTAATGGAAGTAACTCAAAAGAGTCGGAAGTGACAGTAAGCACCATCAGCCATGCTGCGAGAGTAAAAACAACGCCTGCCTCAACAAAGAGTAGGGATGCCACTAGTGCGCGAGCCCTTGCAGCTTTGGCAGGATCTTGAGTCATAGGACGAGATTAACTCATGAGAGGACACAATGCTCTTTTCACATGATGGAATTCACGATTCTCAAACACATTTGGCATCGCCCTCCTACTTTTACGAGCAATTACGCAGTGAGATTTCACTAGCAACCCGCACAGATAAACCAATCGCATTGATTAAAATCCTCTTTGATAACCCCGACTCAGATCAGGTCCGAGCGCATGACATCTTGCATTTTTCCTATGAACTCACACAATTAACCAGACAAGAAGATTGCATCGGACGGCTTGGAGTAAATGAAGTTGTCATCATCGTCCGCGATGGACGTGGTAACGCTGAACTCTTTGTAAATCGACTGCTTCAAGCAACTTCACTGACGGTTAACCACACACTAAAGATCAGAGTTGCAATCGTTTTTGCCCACAATAATGAGAACTCATTGAAACTCCTTGATCGGCTGGATCGGGCCGAATTAATTGCTCGGTAAGTAAGCACAATAGTTACTTAGAGCAACAAGCAAAGTGGTTTATCCACCGCGTTATTGCAATCAGTCTCAGCACATCATGCCCAATCTAGGTTTGCGCGCATGGAACTAGACCTCAGCATTACTTTTGGTGCAATAGCACCATTTATGAGCGACCCAACAATTGAAGAAATCTGGATTAATTCACCAGAACGAATCTTCGTAGCTCGCAATGGCAGAAGTGAGTTAACTAATTTGCTGTTGTCTTCAGGTGATGTGCGAAACATTGTTGAGCGTGCATTGATGTGGAGTGGTAGACGTTTGGACCTTTCGCATCCATTTGTAGATGCTCGATTACCCGATGGAAGTCGCTTGCATGTTGTAATCCCTGAAATAACCGCCAACCACTGGGCGATAAACATCCGTAAACATCTCATGCGCAATTCATCCGTTAAAGACTTAGTTGATCGTGGGGTTATGACACCTGAGATAGGCACAGCACTTACTTACTCTGTCCAAGCAGGTCTGAATATCTTGGTTAGTGGTGGAACTCAGGCAGGAAAAACCACTGTATTAAATGCATTGGCGGGGGCGGTGCCAAGAAGTGAGCGAGTAATAACAATTGAAGAGGTTTTTGAATTAAGTCCTAATCTGCCTGATGTTGTTCAGATGCAAACTCGAAGTCCCAATCTGCAAGGTGAAGGTGAAATTCCATTGCGGCGATTGATCAAGGAATCCCTTCGAATGCGTCCCACTCGAATCATTGTTGGGGAGGTTCGGGAGGCTGAAGCCCTAGATTTGTTAATTGCACTAAATTCTGGCTTACCTGGAATGGGCACTCTGCACGCAAATTCACCACGAGATGCAATCGTTAAGTTACAAACATTGCCCTTGTTAGCTGGTGAGAACATTTCTCACAAATTTATTGCACCCACTGTTGCATCTGCCATTGATGTGATTGTTCATACAACCTTGGATGCTCATGGAAATCGTCGAATAAGTGAGGTTTCATCTGTAACTGGGCGATACGAAAATGATCATGCAGAAATAGAGATGCTTTGGAAGTGGGATGGTAATCAATACCAACGGGGTGTTGGTTCACTGCCTCACCCAGAAAAGTTTGTAGCAATAGGTGCACCATTGAGTCAGTGGTGGCATAAGTGAAATTCTCTCTACGTATCGGGATTTCTGCTTCTGTCTCTACGGCTGTTGTTTTATTGATGACAAGGTCAGTAGTAATTGCACTTGCTTTTGGAGCCTTTGCTGCTGGAATTGCCTTTGTCACTGTTCGGGCTAAGAACAATCTCAATGAAGCAGAGTTGATAGCTGCTTGGCCTGAGGTTATTGATCACTTGATGTCTGGAATTCAATCTGGACTTTCTCTAACTGAATCTTTGTCGGGTCTTTCAACAAGAGGACCAGAAGTCTTACGCCCAGCATTTACACAATTCAAGGCCGCTTTATATGGAAGTGGGGACTTAACCCAGGCCATTGAAGATCTAAGGACTATGTTCGCCCACCACGGAAGTGATCAAATATTTGAAGCGTTAATCATTTCAAAAGCACTAGGAGGTAGTGAGTTACTACAAATCCTTAGATCCTTAGGAGATTTTCTGCGCCAAGATTTAGCGTTGCGTCGAGAGATAGAAGTTAAGCACGGCTGGATAAAGAACTCGGCTCATCTATCAGCAGCGGCGCCATGGATTCTGCTTCTGTTGCTTTCAACTCAACCCAGTACCGCTGCTGCTTATTCAACTCCAACTGGGGCAATCATTTTACTTATTGGCTTGGTGATGACTGCTATCGCCTATCTCTGGATGAACCGTTTGGGACGTCTGCCTCAAACCCCTCGTATTTTTGTTCGGGGCACACGATGAATGCAATTCTTTTACTTACTGCGCTATTGGTAATACCTGCGGGATTTCTAATTGTTATTGGTGATGAACTCGATCCATTAGAAGAAGTGCAAAGTCTTGTCACAAGAAATGCAAAAAGAAGCGGAGATCGTACGCATCTGAGAGTACGGTTAGAAGAATTAGGGCGTACTTCCGAGAGAGAGTATGTGGATTTTAGAATTAAGCAGTATGGCTATTGCGCAGCAGCTTCAGCACTTTCATTTACTGTGGTTCTACTGCTCGCCCAAAGCATCTTTATGTCATTGTTGAGCGCTGTATTGCTAGGTTTTGTTGTCTCTATTCTGTTGGATCGCGAACTGACAAAAAATGTTAAGAAGCGCCGCGAACTCATTGAGTCTGAATTTCCAGCGGTGTTAGAGATTTTGACCTTAGCGATCTCAGCAGGAGAAACACCAATGAGTGCGATGTTGCGAATTGCAGAATCCGCCGATGGTCTATTGGCTAGAGAGTTCCAAATAGTTGTGGCTGGTGTGCGTTCTGGATTGCTGTTGAATGAAACGCTAGATGCCATGGGACGTCGCGTTAAATCAGTGATGATTCGTCGTTTCGTAGACGCCTTAGTGACCGCAACATTGCGGGGTGCCCCTCTAGTTGAAGTTTTATCTCGTCACGCTATCGAAGCCCGCGGAAATCAACGTAATCGAGTTATGGGAGCGGCCGGTAAGGCTGAAATATCAATGATGATTCCAGTTGTATTCCTTATCCTGCCGATCTCCATCCTCTTTGCGTTATGGCCTTCATTAACAAACCTGAATGTGTTTGCAAATTAAGCAGCACTTTCTTCGCGCTCATCACCTTGAACATTGAGTTCGATAAGTTCGCCTTCTTCATTGCGTGCAGCAATCTCTTTCAAAGTAGGTCGTCCAGCTTTGCGCTTCTTGGCAATGATGCGACCTTCTTCAAATAATTCGCCACCCCACACACCAGCAGGCTCTTTGCGCGATAACGCACCTTCTAGGCACTGTGCGCGCACAGGACATCCGCCACAGAGTGACTTTGCCTCTTGAACCTGCAACTCATCCTCAGAAAAGTAGAGCTCAGGATCTGCTGTATGGCATGGCAAATTAAATGATGACCCGTCTGAATACGTGCCTGTTACGGCGTCCAAACCGATCTTGTCATCTGCCCAGCCTGGTACTAGTAGTTCACTGAAGAGAACGCTCATGTTCTCACCTCTTCTTTCTGTAGTTGTTTTAGAAAAACAA
>JBILAD010000107.1:0-4050 GCA_044354355.1 Candidatus Planktophila sp.
GGCATAATTCGCTTCGGCGAAACTTGTAAGTACGGTCAGAGTGGGTGGGGAAACCCGCCCACTCTGACCCTTTAAAGCAGAGGTGATTAATGGATTTTGCACTCCTGAGGGATGCTTTTTGGGGCTTAAGTTTTGATGGCTTAGCACTTGGCGCGATTTATGCGCTCATCTCACTTGGTTACACATTGGTATACGGCGTACTACGCCTCATTAACTTTGCACACTCTGAAGTTTTCATGATCGGTACTTTTGCAGCGTTAGTCACTGCATCTGGAATAATGGGCGTTAACGTTGAGGATGAACCTCGTACCGGAGTTTCTATGATCTTCACACTTTTGATTTGTCTAGTTATCGCGATGTTGGCCTCTGCCATTACCGCGGTGTTGGTCGAAATTATTGCTTATCGGCGCTTGCGCCAACGTGGTGCGACAAAACTAGCTACATTGATTTCTGCAATTGGAGTTTCAATTTCATTGGTTGAGTTCTTTCGAATTATTACCGATTCATTACCACGTGAGTTCCCACGCATCATGGAAAAGACTTTCTTGTTTAGCTATGCCGGAGCAGATATCCGTAATGACAAGGTCATTGTGATCATTGCAGCAGGTTTGATGATGTTTGCACTGGAGCGCTTCATTACTAAGTCTCGTCTTGGTAAAGGTATTCGCGCTGTATCAATGGATGAAAGTACTTCGACATTGATGGGCGTAAATATTAATCGCGTTATTACAGTTACATTTTTTGCAGGCGGCCTGATGGCAGGTGCTGCAGCATTTTTCTATATTTTGGTTTACGAGAACACATCCTTCAAGGTGGGCTTCTTCCTAGGAATTAGCGCGTTTACCGCAGCAGTGCTTGGCGGTATTGGTAACCTCAAGGGAGCGCTCTTTGGCGGTTTTGCTTTGGGCCTGATGGAAACATGGACCAGTGCTGTATTTGGTACCGCTTGGAAAGCGGTTATTTCATTCATCATCTTGGTTCTAGTTCTTTTGATCAAGCCGACCGGCTTATTCGGAGAATCGATCCAGCAGGCGAGGGTCTAATGGCTGACAAGAAGCAACGCATCAACTTGCGCGATAGAGGCGCTGAGTATTGGGAGCGCTCACCAAGGTGGCGCCGTGTTGCCATGTCGATTTTCTTTATTGCTATTTGCTACGCACTTCCATTCTTAAATAATCCACTGATTAATACACCTGGCTCTGATTTCCAATCAGTTCTTTTCTATCCAGTTGGTATGTATGTACTGATGGCAATTGGTTTAAATATTGTTGTTGGTAAGTCAGGTCTTCTAGATTTGGGTTACGTTGCGTTCTTTGCAATTGGTGCATACACAATGGCAATCCTTGGTACTAAGACATCACTTAATTTCTGGGAGATCATGCCGATTGGCGTGGGTCTTGCGATGTTATCTGGCGTGCTTCTTGGCACACCAACACTTCGCCTCCGTGGTGATTATCTTGCTATCGTAACTTTAGGCTTTGGCGAAATTGTTCGTATCTTTGCCGTCAACACCGATGCCATTGGTGGAGCACGAGGTATTGCTGGTATTCCGACGCCACCAGATATTTTTAAAGCCAAGTTCACAGTCCTAGATCCAAAGCCTTACTACTGGGTTTTACTTACCTTCACATTGCTAATTATCTGGATTGTTCGCCGTATGGCAGCTCGTCGTCCAGGTCGTGCGTGGGATGCAATTCGCCAGGATGATGATGTTGCTCAGCTCATGGGAATCAACACTCGCAAGTACAAGGTGTGGGCATTTGTACTTGGTGCTGCAGTCGCAGGTGTTGGAGGCGTTATTTATGCCTCACAGATTCTCTCCATTGTTCCTGATCAATTTAATTTAAACATCTCAATCCTTATTCTGGCTTGCGTTGTTTTTGGCGGAATCGGAAATATTTGGGGAGTAATTCTCGGAGCAGTACTCCTAGCTTTTACTCCAGAACGCATCCGCTTCTTAAGTCAGCCTCGTATTTTAGTATTTGGAATTGCATTGGTAGTAATGATGAACTTACGACCAGATGGAATTTTGCCCAAGAAGAAGCGCGAACATTTTGATCCTGACTGGCACACGGTCGAAGAGTCAGGGGAGGGGGAGATCAAGTAATGAGTGAAAATGTACTAGAACTCAATAACATCACCATGAAATTTGGTGGCGTCACAGCTCTTAATGATGTCAACCTTGTTGTTAAGAAGGGTGAGATCCTCGCACTCATTGGACCTAACGGTGCTGGAAAGACAACTATTTTCAATGTGATCACTGGTGTATACAAGCCAACATCCGGTGATGTGCTTTTTCAGGGATCATCAATTGTCGGTAAGAAGCGTTACAAGATTACAAAACTTGGAATTGCTCGTACCTTTCAGAATATTCGATTATTTGGTGAGTCTTCGGCGCTTGAAAATGTTGTCACTGGCGCAGATGTTCATTCAAAAACTGGTGTAGTCGGTTCGATTTTTGGTACTCCACGATCACGTCGTGAAGAAAAAGCTGCACTTGATCGGGCGCTAGAGCTCCTGGATTTCATGGGTATCAAGAAGCGCGCTGGCCAACTTGGAAAGAATCTTCCATACGGAGATCAGCGTCGTTTAGAAATTGCTCGCGCGCTTGCGACAAATCCAAAACTTTTACTTCTAGACGAACCAGCTGCGGGCTTTAACCCTGCAGAGAAGGTCGCGCTTGGAGACACAATTAAAAGAATTCGTGATGCTGGATACACCGTGCTCTTGATTGAACATGACATGTCACTGATTATGGGTGTCTCAGATCGAGTTGTTGTTTTAGACTTCGGCACCAAAATTGCGGACGGAACAACTTCTGAGGTTCAGAATGATCCACGTGTTATTGAAGCGTACTTAGGAGCTCCTGCAGATGCGTCTTGAAATTAAGGACCTACATGTCCACTACGGCAAGATTGAAGCAATTAAAGGCGTTTCGGTTGTAGTCAATGAAGGCGAAATCGTAACTCTCATTGGTGCTAACGGTGCAGGCAAGACAACGATGCTCAAAACTATTTCTGGTTTGCGTCCAGTTACTAGTGGGCAGATACTTTTCAACGGTGAAGATATCTCCAAGATGCCCGCCTTCAAACGTGCAGATCTTGGATTATCTCAAGCCCCAGAAGGACGCGGAATCTTTGTTGGCATGAGTGTCTTGGAAAACCTCGAAATGGGTAAGTACAACCGTAAAGATCGCAAGAAAGAAATGGCTGAAGATTTAGAAAAGGTGTATCACCTTTTTCCACGCCTTAAGGAGCGTGCATTCCAAGCCGGCGGAACTTTGTCGGGTGGAGAGCAGCAGATGCTTGCGATTGGCCGTGCGCTGATGTCACGTCCAAAGGTTTTACTACTCGATGAGCCTTCTATGGGTCTTGCGCCACTGATGATTCAAAATATTTTCAATATCATTACTGAAATCAATAAAACCGGTGTGACCATTCTTCTCGTGGAACAAAACGCACAACAGGCGTTGCAGCGTGCACACCGTGCGTATGTACTTGAGGTTGGGCATGTAGTAAAGGAAGCTAAGGCTTCAGATCTACTTAACGATCCAGCTGTCCGTGCGGCATACCTTGGAACAGGCGCTCACTAACTTCTTTCAGCAAGAATCATGCAGGTGATACGGGCAGTGCAGGTGCGCTGTCCGTCTTCATTTGTAATAACAATGTCCCAACAGCACAAAGTTTTTCCGATTGAGACAGCTGTTGCAACACCTGTAACAATTCCCTTGGCGGTGGCTTTGTGATGTGTTGCATTGATATCTATTCCAACAATTCGGCGATTTTCTCCAGCATTTAGTTGAGTACCTACAGAACCGAGTGACTCTGCTAAGACAACACTGGCCCCACCATGCAAAATTCCCATTGGCTGGGTGTTGCCTTCAACGGGCATTGTGCCAACTAGGCGAGTGAGTGAAGCTTCTGTGATTTCAATCCCCATTTTTTTATCTAGGGCGCCACTTCCACGTTCACGAATAATTGATAGATAATCCGGTTCTGTCATGGCTGGAGTCTAACGGGCACTCTACGATGCATCCATGACCAAACGCCT
>JBILAD010000108.1:0-4026 GCA_044354355.1 Candidatus Planktophila sp.
GCTTCCTCGCAGAGATGGCAACCAGTTCGCCCATAAATTGTTATGAGTGTCATGTAACCACCCCTTCTGACCTGACAATTGACTTAGAACATTGATATTTCCTACCCCTGACCTTAAACCACGCGCGCTGCCCTGATAGCGTTGGGCATATGCTGCGTATGAAGAGATTAGGGGCTATCGCCTTTGCTGGCGCTCTTGCCGCATCCATTCTTTATGCACCTTCTGCGCCGGCTGTAGCTTTTAAGCAGATCCCTGCTACTAATTGGGCCTACACCTATGCAGGCTCTGATCCTGTAACAAGCCCTGCCCCTCGCCCGATGCCAAAGAACCTTGAGACTAATTCAAAGTTTGCTGTTAAGTACAACAATTTTCCAGATTGGGCAAAAAAAGAAGTCCAGTCTGCAATTGATGTGTGGTCTGCAAACTTTAAATCCTCTGTTGTCATCTCTGTAGATGCATCATGGGGACGATCTAATTCATGGGGTGTATTGGGTAGTGCGCGTCCTGGAAGTTTCTTTTCAGCATTTTCTGGTGCCCCTGATCCATCACTCTGGTATTCATCAGCAGCTGCAAACGCACTAGCTGGAAAAGATTTAGATAAATCCAATCCTGAAATAATTATTCAAGTTAACTCAGGTGCAATTTGGAATACCCGTGGTGATCGAACTCCATCCCCAACTGAATATGATCTTGAATCTGTTTTCATTCACGAACTTGGTCACGGACTCGGTTTTCTATCTAATGATGCATACGACCCATTTTTTGGATTAGGCAGTTTGGATCAACCAACTCCGTATGATGCATATTTGCAAACGACGGATGGCCGCCGACTTGCAGACCTTCCAACTCCTTCCAAAGAGTTAGGTATTGCATTGACTTCATCGTTGGTGTGGTCGGGTCCTCTTGGAGTTAAGGCAAATGGCGGAATTAAGCCGAAGATGTACACGCCATCTCGCTATGAATCTGGTTCCTCAACCTCACATTTAGATGAGGCAACATTTTCGAAATCCAATCTTGATTCATTAATGACTCCAAGTCTTGATCCTGGTGAGGTTTTCCGTGAGCCTGGGCCATTGCTCTTGGCAATGATGGAAGACATGCGAAATAAACCACCTGCTGGTGTAGCAACCGATTTGCCACAATCACCACGGAATGTTCAAGCATTCACGGGAGATGCTTCTGCTCTTGTTTCATTTGATCCACCGGTTAATTTACGGACCGCCCAGATCAGTGAATACATAGTTAAGAACATAAAGACTGGTGCTGAAAAGAAATCTCAAACTAGCCCAGTCTTGATTACCGGTTTGAAAAACGGCACTTCTTACACTTTTTCAGTTACGGCCAAGAATGCCTTGGGTATCTCTGATCAAGTGACAACCAAGGCAGTCATCCCACAAGCTGGCTGGAAGAGCACAGTCTTAGATAGTGGGGCTGATGGAAAAAGTGTTGCGAGCACAATGTTTAATGGCCAGCCAGCAATTGCCTACACAGATACAAAACGCGGCGATTTAAAGCTGGCAACATTTAATGGAAAGAGCTGGAAGAAAGTCGTAGTTGATGGTGCTGGCGGAAGCGGCGGGCACACAACCAATGCAATTTCCGGTGATATATCCATGTGTGTTAACGGAAGTGGCACAAAGCAAACTCTCCACATTTTCTACAGTGATGAAACTGAAAAAGATCTTCGCTACGCCACATATAACGGCAAAAACTTTGCGATAGAAATCGTTGATGGCAACGGTCCAGCCGTGAACCAGTACGAAGACCCAGTTCGAGTTCGGACATCTAGCGATGTAAACGTTGCCAACGCCTGTATCGCCACAACAACCACAGTGCAAGTCTTTTATCGTGACGAGAGCCAAGGAATTTTACTTGGCGCAATTAAGACAAAGTCTTCTGGCTGGAAGTATGAACTCATCGATGGTGATCGAAAAACTGACGGACGCACTACAGGCGATGTTGGATTTCACGTACAAGCAATTTTTGATGGTTCAAAAACCTACATTGCCTACGATTCTGTTGTTGCCATGAATCAAAAAAAGGAAATTACATCTGGCGCTATAAGAATTGCTACACGTACGGGTTTTAATCCATCAGGATGGAGTTATCAAACATTAGACATCTCTACTGATGATGCCTCTGTCTTTGGTTTTGATGTCGCACTTGCAAAGATAAATGGTGATGTATTGGCCACGTGGCTAGCTTCATCATCTACAACCGCACCAAAACCTAATCAACTCCGTTGGGCCCTTCTTAGTGAACCGATGGAGATATCAAAGATCACCACAGAAAACTTTGGGACCCCAGGTGAATTTATGACCACAGATGGAAAGATAATCATCTTTAACTGTGAGGAAAGATTGTGTGCTCTAGATACGAGCAAAAAAGATTTAGGACAATCAGCAATCCGTTTAGTGAGCAGTACCCAAGGCTCTGAACCTACTCAGAGCGCTTGGGTAACTGTTAACAAAGTTAGATATTTGCTTGCCACTGTAAACGGCAAGCTTGCACTTCTAAAGCCGTAATTTTTACTTAGCGTTACGGCGCTGAATGCGAGTCTTCTTAAGAAGCTTCTTGTGCTTCTTCTTCGCCATGCGCTTGCGTCGCTTTTTAATTACGGAACCCATATGTCACGCTCTCATTTCTAATGTTCGCACTGAGTGTGCGGGGGTTTAGGTTACCGCGTAATGGGGGTAAAAATCGAAGCCGATTCTGCGCTCCAAATGAGAGCCAAAACCCCTAACTCCTTCGAATCTACGAGTGACATGAGTTCGACCTGTCCTGGTGGGGCGCTATGTGCAGCGGTAATGACTCCCTTTGAATCAAAGGTAAGAAGTAATGGGGTTGGGGTCATTGCATTCCACGCAAGCTGTGGAATGGGTCCCATGGATTGAAAGAAAAGTTGATTGGAGGAGTTCACTAAAGCGTAGCCAGTGGAAGTAAATCGGGCAGTCCACGTTGGTACATAGGTTGAGGAGAACTTTGTAACTGCAGTCTGAATGTTATTTCCAACAATTACTTGACCTGCAAGTAGTAAGGAGTTTGAAGCGCTATTCCAGATTCTCTTTCCCTTAGCAACTGAGCTGCGCACAACAGAAGTAATCTTTAAACTCTTCGAGACCTTAACCAAAATGCCATCTGTAATTCCAGCAACTTTTTTACCTACAAGAGTTTCAGAGCTAGAACCAGTGACAGTAAAGCTTGCATCCCCATGTCTAACAACTGCATCTGCAGTTGTCGATGCTACGCCGATCTTCAACAACTTTGAAAAGACTCCTGTTGCATCTGTATTTGCTAGAAAACCCGCGTTACCTTTGTCATTGGCAATTATTCCCACTACAGAAGCACCATTCTTATCTACAGCAATTGCAGTTGGAAATAGCACTGAACTAGTAGGCAATGTATTGGTAAACACCAGTGCACCTGCGGAACTTACTTTCCAAATAGTGACCGCCTGTAGATCGCCAATAAATGCAGATTGTGGAGTTACTGCGTTGTCTGGATTTAGTGGTGTTGGTGTTGGTGAAGGTGGAGTTAAACCTGTTGCTAATGGTGTTGCACCGGCAATCCATATGTCCCCCGCTGGATCAACAGCTGCAGCGGTAGCAATAGATGCTGCAGATTGATCCAGAGAAAGGCTCCACAATTCTTTGCCCGTCTTATCAATTGCACGCGCATAAGCCTTGGAAGATTTTGTTCCAAAAAGAATTATCGATGTACCACTAACAACTGCGCCACTTACCTCTTCCGGTGAGCTAACTGTGGTCAACAATTTCATCTGTTTGACGCTGATTTTTTTAGGTGCAGCCTGTGAAACTGGTGCCATTAACAGTGAAGCAAGTACAGCAAAGGCTACAAAGCGTTTCACGCTAATTCCTGCGAGCGATCGCGAGCCGCCTTCATTGCCTTAGCAACCATAGAGTTGAGATCACTTGATCCAAAGGAAGCAAGCGCTGCAGCGGTAGTTCCATTAGGACTTGTCACATTTTCACGCAAAGTTGTTGCACTCTTGCCTGATTCATCTAA
>JBILAD010000114.1:0-3543 GCA_044354355.1 Candidatus Planktophila sp.
GCCATGGCTTATAGATTCTCAAATTTGGATTTGCAAGCAGGCCATAGCGATAGAAACGCTCAATGTCATTACCTTTATATGTTGAACCATCACCCCAGATTTCTACTGAATCAGAATGCATAGCGCGCACAAGCATTGTTCCTGTTACTGCGCGTCCAAGTGGGGTTGTATTGAAGTATTGCTTTCCGCCAGAGCGAATATGAAAGGCACCGCAAGCGATTGCAGCAAGGCCCTCTTCAACAAGTGCGCTCTTGCAATCAACAAGGCGTGAAATCTCTGCGCCGTATTCCTTTGCGCGATCTGGCACTGAATCAATATCTGGCTCGTCATACTGGCCAAGATCTGCTGTGTATGTGCAAGGAACTGCTCCCTTATCGCGCATCCACGCAACCGCTACAGATGTATCGAGCCCACCAGAAAAGGCGATCCCTACTTTTTCGCCAACTGGGAGGGATGCAAGGACCTTAGACATGTCCCAAGTCTAACGGATGTTAAGAGTGGGCAGTTTCTTCTCTAAGGCAGGAGTAAGGCCCCATTGTGCGGTGATTTCAAGATATCTATCGATATCCAACTTCTCCGGCTTTGCATCAGTCTTGACTGCACGAATCATCAAGTTACGTGGCGTGTGCTCTCCCCCAACAAACTCAATAACCTCAACTCGATATCCAACTATTCGCAAGAGCTGTGCGCGTAATGAATCAGTTAAAAGGTCACCAAGGCGCTCTTTCATTAATCCAAACTTTGTCAGTGCGCCCCATGGTTCTGGTGCACTATCAATCTGCTTTTGAATATCGTGATGACAGCAAGGTGCAATTAACAAAAGCTTTGCTCCCCCATTCACAGCCCATGCAATCGCATCATCTGTTGCGGTGTCACATGCATGCAAGGCGATTGCAACATCTGCAGCATCTGCTGTTGTCTTTGAAATCTCTTCTGCCTTGAAATTAATTGTTGTTGAAATACCAAGATTTTTAGCAATAGCGTTATTGCGATCCCTTGAATCTGGGCGAACATCTATTCCTGTTACTAAAACTGGGATTCCGGAGTTCATCAGGAATTGATGGGCTGCAAATGTTAGGTAGGCATGCCCACATCCAAGATCTGTTATGCGCAAAGGGTTTTGCTCAGTTGGCTTATGAATTTGTCCAGCCTCAATTGCGGCATTGAGAGTTGGCGAGAGCAATCGCAAGAACTCTTCAACCTGCTTGTATTTATCTTGGCGCGAAGGCTTAACAACTCCCTTGGCATCTGCAATACCAACTTCTCGCAAGAAGGGATCGCTGGAATCTAGTAATCGATCCTTCTTTTTATCATGTGCGAGGTTTTGCTCTGATTCACGCTTTTCTATGTGCACCTGGGCGTCCCCGCTCTTTGTTATGCGAACTGAATATGCCTCATGGGTGCTTTCAACAGTGATATTTGCATATCCACTATTTAGTAACTCTTCCACAGCAAGCTGCTGTGGCAATAGATTCTTTGTAGTTGTTGCACGTCCATCATTTTGCATTAACTGCAGATTTAGTATGCCTTTGATTTCAACTAGTCGAATATCAATACGCTCGAAATCGACCTGCATATTGCGTCGGCGTCCTGACAAAACTGCGCGCACAAAGGTATTTATGTCAAGAATCTTTGAACTGGCAGCGGCCAATGCGTCTTCGCGAGATATCTGCATTGTCTTAGCGAGGAGAAATAACCGCTGTGCCCTTTTCGTGGTCCAGAATTGTTAGCTCGTGATTAGGTAGAGCCTTTGCAAAATCTTCAGCAAGCTTGCGCTCACCATCACGGCGCACATCATCAATAACGATGATGGCAGATGCAGATAGCTTGTCCTTGAACTGCTGCAATGCTGGATAGCGTGCTTCAGGATTTTTAGATCCTGGTGGTCCATCAACGATCAGAAGATCAATTTTCTTGAGATCCTTAATTGCATCTAAGTCATACCAATCAGATCCATTGGCATATGGACGCAATGGCGCAATGCGCACATCTACTCCGCGGACTTTGTGCTCCTTTAACAGTGCAACTGTCTTTGCACCCCATGAATCTGAATTATCAATACTTACGATCTTGCGGGCACCTGATTTGGCTGCAACCAGTGTTGAAATACCTGATCCTAGTTCGACAACTAGCCCCGGCTTAGCTTTCTTAATTATTTCTGAGATGGTGAGCAAAAGATCAGGTGATGCTGCCCAACTGCGTGTTGCTGGGATCGCAGCCTTGAAATCTAAAAGGTTTGTTAATTGTATAAAGGCCTCAGTTTGACGATAAGCGATCATGGAGCTCTTCTTATTTTCCAGAGGTAGTTTGCTGAGCTCTCGTGAAACACTCTCAAACTTTTTGTTGATCTTGGCATGAAGTGCGCGAAGCAACTTGGCGCAATATGCAACGCCTAAGAGAATAAGGAAGAGAAGAGCGGCATAAAGAATCTCCATGGCCCAAGTGTATCGTTGATGCAATTGACTCCATTTAAACCCAATAGTGAGTTTGGATTGAATTCACCCGCAAAACGTTATAAAAGCGCAACCTTGCGGCAGTTATTACACGCTTTTTACATTGTCGCTGCCAAGCCCTTTCCGTAGCCTTTCATCATGAAATCTTCGCCCTGGTGGAAAGAAGCCACCATCTATCAGATCTACCCACGATCATTTTTTGATAGCAATGGTGATGGCGAAGGCGATCTTCCTGGCATCACCTCAAAACTTGAATATGTAAAGTCATTAGGTGTCGATGCAATTTGGTTAAGTCCTTTTTATAACTCCCCCAATAAAGATGGTGGATATGACGTTGCCGATCCACGTGATGTTGATCCACGTTATGGAAATTTAGCTGATGCCAAAAAAATGATTGATGTTGCACATTCTTTGAATCTGCGGGTTTTAGTTGATGTTGTTCCTAACCACTTTTCAGATCAGCATGTCTGGTTTCAGGCCGCACTCAAAGCTGGCCGTGGATCACCAGAGCGTTCACGTTTTCATTTCTATGATGCAAACCCTGATGGAACACCACCTAATAACTGGATCTCACTTTTTGGCGGTCCTTCCTGGACGCAGGTAGAAGATGGTCAGTTCTATCTCCACCTCTTTGATTCATCACAGCCAGATCTGAATTGGGAAAATTCAGATGTAGAAAAAGATTTTGAAGAGACCTTGCGCTTTTGGTTAGATCTTGGTGTTGATGGTTTCAGAATCGATGTTGCACATGGTTTAGTAAAAGAGGATGTACTCAAAAATCATCCAGATCCCCAAGGTCTAAGTGATGCTCTGCGTCTTGATATGCCAATGGAATCTGAAAAGCGTTACGCCTTGCTAGAGACTGTTCCGTTTTTTGATCGCCAAGGTGTCCATGAAATTTATCGCACCTGGCGCACCTTGTTTGATTCATACGGTGACCGTGAAGTCATGGCAGTTGCAGAGGCATGGGTGCACCCACCCGTTAACTCCACACGCTATGTCCGCCCAGATGAACTACATCAAGTGTTTAACTTTGACTTACTAGATGCTCCATTTAACGCTGCACATCTTTACGATGTAATGAGTCGAT
>JBILAD010000020.1:0-14572 GCA_044354355.1 Candidatus Planktophila sp.
TGCTAACGCTGCATCAATTGCTGCAATGTTCATTACAACTGAAGCTGTTGTCTATGAGAAGCCAGCAGAACAAGCTGCAGCTGATGCTGCAGGTGGACACGGACATTCACATGGTCCAGGTGGACACTCTCACTAATCCAGTAAAAAAGTAATTAAAAGAAGAGCCCCGCAGATTTATCTGCGGGGCTTTTTCTCTACTTAGGAGGAGAGAAATTTATGAAGCGTGTGAAATGTTTGGCTTACTATCTTTTCCGATGATTGAAAGGCGATCATCTTCAGATAAGCCTCCCCAAATTCCATATGGCTCTTGAACTGCCAGAGCGTGTGCGCGGCATGCTGCAATTACTGGACAAGCGGCACAGATTGCCTTTGCTGTGTTTTCACGATTGCGCCGACGTGGTCCACGTTCTCCATCTGGATGGAAAAACATCTCAGAAGGCAGCTCGCGGCAAGAACCCTGGTACTGCCATTCCCATTCATCAGCAACGGGACGGGGTAAACGTGAAATTTCAGCCATGTGAGGACTGTACAACCGCGCCATAGGTTGTTCAAGTGCCAACGCTCCAAAAGTTGTTCAAAGGGCGTTTTCGGGTGGTGAGTTGGGCCACTTCACGCCACGATTGCCCCATGGACCAGGAGTTATTGACCGTAGCCGCGGTTGCTCGCCGCATAGGGGTGGCACCGGCGACTCTTCGAACCTGGGATCGCCGATATGGGCTGGGACCTTCCAGCCATGAAGCAGGCGAGCATCGTCGCTACTGTCCGAGCGATCTTGCCAAGTTAATAATGATGCGCCGTTTAATCACAAGTGGTGTTGCACCCTGCGATGCTGCAATTAGAGCAAAGGCTCACGACGGGTTGCTATCTCTGGAAAAATTAGTCGAAGAGTTTGAGGTACGTGAAGAGGTTGTTGATTCGCTACATCGAGCCTCTAAATCGCTGGATAAAAACTTTGTAGAAACGGTGCTTCGCAAAGATATTGCAGATAACGGCGTCATTGCATCATGGACTGAAGTCATTGTCCCGCTTTTGTTTTTAGTAGGAGATGAGTGGGCGGCAACTGGCACTGGTATTGAAGTAGAGCACATGCTTTCAGAGCTCATTAAGAGATTGCTGCGTGAAGGTGTTGTAGAAATCAAAGATCCCGTTAATACCCAACCTGTGTTGCTTGCATCCGTTGGAGAAGAGCTCCATTGCTTGGCATTACATGCATTAGCTGCTGCCTTGGCTGAAAAGAAAATTGAAACATTTTTCTTAGGAGCAAGGACCCCGCTTGAAGCGATTTCAGGAATGGTTAAACGTTCAGCCCCGCCTGCAGTATTTCTCTGGGCCCAACTAGAACAAAACTCTGATCCAAAATATTTCACGGATCTACCAGTCGTTCGCCCAGCACCACGAGTGATTGTGGGCGGACCTGGTTGGGATCAAAAAGAGTGCTCTGATGTAGTGGTTGCACAGGATTTAACCCACGCATGTGTCGAAATCGAGCGTGCTGTAGGGCTCTAAAGCCCCGATAGACTTTGCCCTTCGAGATACACAAGGGGGCCACGTGAGCGATACAGACAAGGTCGCAATGCTTGGCCTGACCTACGACGATGTTCTTTTACTCCCAGATGCCTCAGATGTAGTTCCTTCCGAAGTCAGCACCGTTACTCAGTTAACACGCAATATTTCAATTGCCGTCCCACTTGTTTCTTCAGCGATGGACACAGTTACAGAATCTGAAATGGCAATTGCAATGGCAAAAGCTGGCGGAATTGGAATCATTCACCGCAACCTGCCAATTGATGCCCAAGTTACTCACGTTAAGTTGGTTAAGAATGTTGGACTTGCAGGAGCTGCTGTTGGAGTTGGCGATGATGGTTTTGCTCGCGCACAAGCATTGATTGAAGCAGGAGTTGATGTTGTAGTTGTTGACACAGCACATGGTCATCACCGCGCAGTATTAGATGCGATTTCACGCATCAAGAAGTTTTCTCCGACCACCGAAGTAATTGGTGGCAATGTTGCAACACGAGCAGGGGCACAAGCATTAATCAACGCCGGAGCAGATGCGGTAAAGGTTGGTGTGGGTCCTGGATCAATTTGCACAACACGCGTTGTTGCAGGTGTTGGCGTTCCACAAGTTACTGCAATTCTTGAAGCATCTAAAGCCTGTAATAAAGCGGGCATCCCATTGATAGCAGATGGTGGATTGCAGTATTCAGGTGACATTGTTAAAGCTTTAGTTGCAGGTGCAAACTCTGTAATGCTTGGCTCGCTCCTTGCAGGATGCGAAGAATCTCCTGGCGAACTCATTGAAATCAATGGCGTTAAATACAAGGCGTATCGCGGTATGGGTTCACTGGGTGCGATGCAATCTCGCGGGGAACAAAAGTCGTATTCAAAGGATCGTTATATGCAGGATGATGTTTTATCTGAAGACAAACTTGTTCCAGAAGGCATTGAAGGCAAAGTCGCATTCCGCGGCAAGGTTTCAGAAGTTGTTCACCAACTAGTGGGCGGACTGCGATCAGGTATGGGATATGCAGGCGCACCAGATATCGAAACATTGCGTCGCGAAGGTCGTTTAATTCAAATTACAGCAGCAGGATTGCAGGAAAGCCATCCACACGATGTGGCACATGTTGCTGATGCTCCTAATTACCAGAAGAAGGGCCGCTAATGAATAACATCGAAATCGCACCTGGAAAGCGTGCTCGCACCGCCTACTCTTTTGATGACATCGCAATTGTGCCTAGTCGCCGCACACGTGACCCAGAAAACGTTTCAACTGCCTGGCAGATCGATGCCTATAAATTTGAACTACCAATGATGGCCGCACCAATGGATTCAGTTGTTTCACCTGAAACAGCAATTGCCATCGGAAAACTAGGTGGACTTGGTGTTCTCAACCTCGAGGGATTGTGGACTCGCTATGAGGATCCACGTATTCCATTAGGCGAAATTGCATCGATGCCAGATAAGCATGCAACCAAGCGCATGCAAGAGATCTACAACGCGCCAATTCGCCCAGAACTTATCAAAGAGCGCATTCAGCAAATCCGAGATGCTGGCGTAACTGTTGCAGCATCTTTATCACCTGCTCGTACTGCAGAGTTTCACAAGGCAGTTATTGCAGCTGGTGTGGACATCTTTGTTATCCGTGGAACAACTGTTTCTGCAGAACATGTTGCCCCTGAAGGAGAAGCTCTCAACCTTAAGAAGTTTATTTACGAGTTAGATGTGCCTGTAATTGTTGGTGGTGTTGCAACATCAACAGCGGCGCTTCACTTGATGCGTGCCGGTGCTGCAGGAGTTTTAGTTGGATTTGGTGGGGGAGCAACACACACAACTCGCAAAGTGCTAGGTGTTGAAGTGCCTATGGCATCTGCAGTTGCTGAGGTTGCATCTGCTCGCCGCGAGTACCTTGATGAATCTGGTGGACGCTATGTTCATGTGATTGCAGATGGCGCAGTTGGTCGCAGTGGTGACATTGCAAAAGCAATTGCGTGCGGGGCAGATGCTGTGATGATGGGTTCACCACTTGCAAAAGCGATTGAGGCACCAGGACTTGGTTGGCACTGGGGATCTGAAGCCCACCACCCAGTTCTGCCACGCGGGGAACGTGTCAACGTTGGAACAGTTGGAACTCTGGAAGAGATTTTATTGGGACCATCTCACACATCTGATGGCTCAATGAACTTGTTCGGTGCACTTCGCCGTGCAATGGCTACGTGTGGTTATTCAGATGTCAAGGAATTCCAGCGCGTAGAGGTTCTTATTCATCGTGGCTGAATCGCGCGGAGTTTTAGTTGTTGATTTCGGTGCTCAGTACGCGCAGTTAATTGCACGTCGTGTTCGCGAAGCCAATGTTTACTCCGAAATTGTTCCATCGTCAATAACAGCAGCTGAAGTTAAAGCTAAAGCACCGACTGCAATTATTTTGTCTGGTGGGCCTTCTAGTGTGTATGCAGATCATGCACCCACAGTTGATGCCGCAATCTTTTCACTAGGGATTCCAGTTTTTGGAATTTGCTATGGATTTCAAGCGATGGCAGCAGCACTTGGCGGTGTCGTAAGCCGCACTGGTAAATCAGAGTTTGGTCGCACAGAAACAACTGTTCAGCCAGCCTCTAAACTCTTTGCAGGATTACCAGCACGGCAAAAGGTGTGGATGTCACATGGTGATGCCGTAACACAAGCACCAGCAGGATTTACAGTCTGCGCGGTAACAGAAGATACGCCGATCGCAGCTTTTGAAGACTCCACGGGCATGTTAGCTGGGGTGCAGTTTCACCCTGAAGTTTTACATAGCGAACACGGTCAGGCGATCCTGCACAACTGGTTAGTCAATATCGCTAAGTGTGATGCAACCTGGACAACAGCAAATATTGCAGAAACTGAAATTGCAAAGGCAAAACAGATCATTGGTGACAAGAGAGTTATTTGTGGACTATCAGGTGGGGTTGATTCAGCTGTTGCAGCGGCAATAATTCAAAAGGCGGTTGGTACTCAACTGACATGTGTTTTTGTTGATCATGGATTATTGCGCAAGGGCGAAGCAGAACAAGTAGAGCGAGACTTTGTTGCCTCAACTGGTGTGCAGCTAGTTGTCATCGATGCCAAGGAGCAATTCCTTAATGCGCTTAAAGATGTTATAGATCCTGAAGAAAAGCGAAAGATAATTGGCCGCGAATTTATTAGATCGTTTGAAGTAGCTGCTCGCGATATTGCAGCTGGGGGAGATGTCGAGTTCTTGGTGCAGGGAACGTTGTATCCAGATGTTGTTGAATCAGGTGGAGGAACAGGCACTGCAAATATTAAATCTCATCACAATGTGGGCGGATTACCCGATGATTTGCAGTTCACATTAATTGAACCACTGCGCACATTGTTTAAAGATGAAGTTCGACAAGTTGGCTTAGAGCTTGGTTTGCCTGCAGAGATTGTGTGGCGTCAACCCTTTCCTGGCCCAGGACTTGGTATCCGAATCATTGGCTCAGTGACACAAGAGCGACTAGATCTATTGCGTGAAGCAGATGCAATCGCTCGAGAAGAGTTAAAGGCTGCAGGACTTGATCGTGAAATTTGGCAGTGCCCAGTCGTGCTGCTGGCAGATGTCCGAAGTGTTGGCGTGCAAGGCGATGGGCGAACATATGGCCACCCAATTGTTCTGCGCCCGGTCTCATCCGAGGATGCAATGACTGCCGATTGGTCTCGCCTTCCCTATGAAATTCTTGAGAAAATCTCTACACGCATAACCAACGAGGTCCGCGAGGTCAATCGGGTGGTTTTGGATGTAACAAGCAAGCCACCTGGCACCATTGAATGGGAATAAATTAAGGGTTTTCACAGGATTTAGATTTATCATTTCATACATGACACAGGGAGTATTTATGAAGCGGACATTGATTGCAGCTCTTGCACTCTCAGTGCTTCTCTCTCCCTCTGCAATTGCTGAACCTAAACCGAAGGCTGTTAAGGCAACAAAAGTTGCTGCACTTAAATGTGAGACCACAAAGGCAGTAGGACATACTCCTAAAGATGTTGCACCTGCACAGAAGCTTCCTAGAAAACTAGCTCGCACCTTTACCTTTGAAACAAATTGTGGAGATATTGTTGTTACAACAGTTGGTGCGAAAGCACCTATAACTATTACACAGTTAGCAACGTTAGCCAGAGGTGGATACTTTAATAAATCCTTATGTCACCGCTTAACTACACAAGGCCTTTACGTTTTACAGTGTGGAGATCCAACAGCAACAGGTACAGGTGGACCAAGCTTTACATATGGCGATGAAAACTTACCTGCCGCAACTCTTAATAATTATCCAGCCGGTACAGTTGCAATGGCTAACTCAGGTCCAGGAACAAATGGAAGTCAGTTCTTCTTAGTTTTTGCAGATACAACTCTTGGTGCTAACTACACGATCTGGGGCACGATTACTCAAGGTTTAGATATCGTTAAAGCAATTGCAAAGGTTGGAGTTAAAGGTGGCGGCGCTGATGGCACACCAAAGCAAACAGTTGCAATTGAGCGTGTGATTGTTAGTAATTAATTCGTATTAACAATCTTAAAGGCTTCAGCAATTCGACCTTCTGGTAATCCACCCATACCTGCATTACGTTGGCCCCATTCACGAACCATTTTTTCTAAATCTTTGTTGTGTGCTGTTTGGGATGCATGAGCATGCAGTGCTGCAATTTTTAAATCAAAGGTGTCTGTTATATCCACCCAATGATCTGGATGAGCAAATCCTGATACCCAGATTTCCTTAACGCGCCATGGCTGCAGGCCTTCGTTTTCAAGCAAATCAGTAAATGCAAATGGATTCCGCGCATCAGGATAGACAGCCTGAATTGTTGCTTCTCCCGCAGCTAAGTGATCAGGATGGCTTGCACCTATCCGGTCCCAATTACGCTCTGGGCTTTGGCACACCATTCGATCTGGTTTTGATATTCGAATCTGACGCACAATATCTTTACGTAACTCAATTGTCGGTACTAAGTGGCCATCAACATAATTCAAGAAAGTTATATCTGTGACACCAATTGCTGCACCGGCTTCCCGCTGTTCTCTTTGACGAATTGCAGGCATTTCCTCTTTGGTGAAACCAGACTCTTCGCCGCCTTGATCACCATTGGTGCAAAAGACATAGGCAACTTCAATTCCCTTTTTTACCCATTGGGCGATAGTTCCGGATGCGCCAAAATCTGAATCATCGGGATGGGCACTGATGACCAAGACGCGCTTGATTTCGTTATCTGCAATCGGTTCCATGCATGAAGCCTAATAGACTCACCCTCATGACTGAAATCGATCCATTGCTCGAGGGACTCAACCCTCAACAATCGGAAGCGGTCACACATGCAGGCGGCCCATTGTTAGTTGTTGCTGGCGCTGGATCTGGAAAGACTCGAGTATTGACTCGCCGCATCGCATATTTAATGTCTAGGCGCAATGTTGCCCCATATCAAATCTTGGCAATTACCTTCACCAATAAAGCCGCAGGTGAAATGAAGGAGCGAGTTGCCGACTTAGTGGGGCCAGTTGCTAAATCTATGTGGGTCTCAACATTTCACTCAGCATGTGTTCGTATTTTGCGTCAAGAAGCTACCCGCCTTGGATATAGCAACTCTTTCAGTATCTACGACTCTGCAGACTCACAAAGGCTGATAACCATTGTTGCTAAAGAGTTGAATTTAGATCCAAAGAAATATCCCGCCCGCCAATTTCAATCAATGATTTCTAATGCAAAAAATGAACTCATGGGACCGCAGGACTACGTAAATGCTGCAAGTAATCAGTTTGAGCAGGTAGTTGCTGATGTTTATGCGGTCTATCAACAAAGACTCATTCGTGCTAACGCCATGGATTTTGATGATTTGATATTAAAGACAGTAGAAGTTCTGCAACGATATCCCGAAGCAAAGGCCAGATTTAGATCACGCTTTCGCCACGTGCTAGTTGATGAGTATCAGGACACAAATCATGCTCAATACATTTTGGTAAAGGAGCTAGTGGGTAGCGAACTTGAAGGGCAATCTCCAGCAGAACTGTGCGTGGTGGGAGATGCCGATCAATCAATCTACGGTTTCCGTGGTGCAACCATTCGAAATATCTTGCAGTTTGAACTGGATTATCCAAATGCCCGCACGGTATTGCTTGAACAAAACTATCGCTCTACACAAAACATTCTAAACGCTGCCAATGCAGTCATCACTAAGAATGAAAGCCGCAAAGAGAAGAACTTGTGGTCAGATGCAGGAGCTGGTTCACCACTTACGGGTTATGTTGCCGAGAGCGAACATGATGAGGCCAACTTCATTGCAGATGAGATTAGATCTCTCCAGCGCGAAGGTGTTTCAACTCCAGGGGATACTGCTATTTTCTATCGCACCAATGCGCAGTCTCGTGTGTTTGAAGAAGTTTTCATGCGCAATGCTCTGCCCTATAAAGTTGTAGGGGGCTTGCGATTTTATGAGCGCCGCGAGGTCAAGGATCTGCTTGCATATTTGCGTGTGCTGGCCAATCTAGAAGATGAGATCTCACTTCGCAGAATCATTAATGTGCCCAAGCGAGGTATTGGTGATACCTCATTGGATTATGTGGATGAGTTTGCTCGAATCAATGACATATCTTTCTGGCAAGGTTTATTAAGGGTTAGCGAGAATGGATCAGTACCTGCACGTGCTGCACAAGCAATCAATGAATTCACATCCATGGTCAGTGCATTAGCTGTGCTAGTAGAGGCAAAGACGAAGCCTTCGGTAATTGTTGAAGCAGCACTTGAACAATCAGGGTTGTTAAAGGAGCTAGCAGATAGCACTGATCCTCAAGATGAAGTTCGCGTGGAGAACTTGAAGGAATTAGTTGCTGTTTCAATGGAGTATGAAGAGCGCCCATTTGATGAGCTGGGCGAAGATGAAGAAATTTCACTTGCAGGGTTTCTAGAAAAAGTTTCATTGGTAGCAGATGCAGATGAAATTCCAGAAGGTGAAGATCACGGGGGAGTAGTCACGATGATGACACTTCACACCGCTAAAGGTCTTGAGTTCCCAACTGTGTTTTTAACAGGAATGGAAGATGGAATTTTCCCTCACTCGAGAACGCTTGGTGAAAAAGATGAGATTGAAGAGGAACGTCGTCTTGCATATGTTGGTTTAACACGTGCACGTCAGCGCCTCTATATTTCACGTGCTGAATATCGTTCAACATGGGGTGCTCCTAATTACAATCCACCATCTCGTTTTCTTGATGAGATTCCCGAAGATGTAATTGAATGGCGCAATCAAGGACGTTCATCTCTGTCGCCTTCACTCGTTACTCGTTCTCGTACTGCAACTGCGCCCCCACCTAGAGCCACAGGCAAAAAGAGCGTTGCGATGGAGCTCGCAGTTGGTGAGCGTGTGTCACATGACACATTCGGATTGGGCACTGTTGTGGCGGTTGCTGGGGCTGGCGATAAAGCCGAAGCCACAATTAACTTCGGCCAGTACGGCGAGAAGCGATTGTTACTGCGTTATGCACCTGTTGAGAAACTATAGGATTACCCCGTATATCAGCCGGCCAATAGATTGTGAGCCCCAGTGGATCTCTTTGAATACCAAGCCCGAGACATCTTTGAAAAACATGGCGTACCTGTTTTAGCTGCAGCTATTGCAACAACAGCAGATGAAGCGGAAAAAGCTGCAACAACAATTGGTGGCAAAGTAGTAGTTAAGGCTCAGGTCAAAGTTGGCGGACGTGGAAAGGCAGGCGGCGTAAAGCTTGCCGAGAACCCTCAGGATGCGCGTGAAAAAGCAGGCGCAATCCTTGGAATGGATATTAAGGGTCACACTGTTCGCACAGTAATGATTGCAGCCGCAGCTCCAATCGCAGCTGAGTATTACCTTTCAATTTTGTTAGACCGCTCAAACAGAACCTTCCTTGTTATGGCTTCTGTTTCAGGTGGAATGGATATCGAAGAGGTTGCACATACTGCACCTGAAAAGCTTGCAAAGATTCCTGTTTCTGCAGTTGATGGCATCTCACTTGCCAAAGCTAAAGAGATTGTTGCAGCTGCAGCTTTTCCTGCAGATGTTGCAGATCAAGTTGCACACGTATTGCTTAAGTTATGGGATGTATTCCAGGGCGAAGATGCAACACTTGTGGAAGTTAATCCATTAGTTAAAACCAGTGATGGAAAAGTTATTGCCTTAGATGGCAAGGTAACTCTTGATGACAACGCTGATTTCCGTCAGCCAGATCACCAAGGACTTGTTGACCAAGATGCAGAAAATCCTCTAGAGGCTGCTGCAAAGGAAAAGGGACTCAATTACGTCAAGCTTGATGGACAGGTTGGCATCATCGGTAACGGTGCAGGACTAGTTATGAGCACATTAGATGTTGTTGCTTATGCTGGAGAAAAGCATGGCGGAGTACGCCCCGCTAACTTCCTAGATATTGGTGGCGGAGCATCTGCGCAGATCATGGCTGATGGACTATCAATTATTTTGGGGGATGCCGACGTAAAGAGCGTGTTCGTTAATGTATTTGGTGGAATTACTGCGTGTGACGCCGTAGCGAATGGAATTGTTCAAGCCCTTGAATTACTAGGGCCAAAGGCAACAAAACCAATCGTTGTGCGCCTTGATGGCAATAATGTTGTTGAAGGTCGCGCTATTTTGGCAAAGGCTGGTCATCCATTGGTTGAACAGGCAGACACTATGGATGGAGCAGCAAATCGCGCTGCAGAATTGGCGGCGAAGTAATGTCTATTTTCATTAATGATGCAAGCAAAGTAATCGTTCAGGGAATGACTGGTTCTGAAGGAACTAAGCACACTCGTCGCATGTTGGCTTCAGGCACAAAGATCGTTGGCGGAGTAACACCTGGTAAGGGTGGACAGGTTGTCGATATTGATGGCCACCAACTTCCTGTGTTCAACACAGTTGCTGAAGCAATGAGTGCAACTGGTGCAAATGTTTCTGTTGTATTTGTTCCACCAAAGTTTGCAAAGGCTGCCGTTATCGATGCAATTGATGCAACGATGCCACTTGTTGTTGTGATCACAGAAGGTATTCCTGTTCATGACTCAGCGAGCTTCTATGCGTATTCACTGACAAAGGGAACAACTCAGATTATTGGCCCTAACTGCCCAGGATTGATTAGTCCCGGTAAATCAAATGTTGGAATCATTCCTGCAGATATCACTGGTGCAGGTCCGATTGGGTTAGTGTCAAAATCTGGAACTCTTACATATCAAATGATGTATGAGCTACGCGATATTGGATTTAGTACAGCTGTTGGTATTGGTGGAGATCCAGTAATTGGAACAACTCATATCGATTGCTTGCGTGCATTCCAGGATGATCCAGAGACAACAGCGATTGTAATGATTGGTGAAATTGGTGGAGATGCTGAAGAGCGTGCAGCTGCATTTATTGCAGAGTATGTAACAAAGCCGGTTGTTGGCTACGTTGCAGGCTTTACTGCACCTGAAGGTAAGACAATGGGACACGCAGGTGCGATCGTTTCTGGTTCTTCAGGAACTGCTCAAGGCAAGAAAGATGCATTGGAAGCAGCCGGCGTAAAAGTTGGTCAAACACCTAGCGAAACCGCGCGTTTACTGCGCGCAATACTGGGTCGATAACAATGATCACGCGGGTACTTGGAGCTGCATTGCCCCAGGTCCTGCGTAGCGTTGCGTGGCTTTTACTCCCAACTTCTTTTGTCGCACTATTAGCGTGGGCAACGGCAGGTAGTGCAACAGGAAATACCGGAGATCCTTTGCGTGCAGCGCTCTGGATTTGGATTGGCGTTCATCAGATTCCCTTTTCACTCTCCTTACCGCCATCAGGTTTAGAGGGCTATCTTTCATATCTTCCACTCGGCGCACTTATATTTCCGGTATTAGCAATCCGAAATGGCATTGCCCGCACAATTGAACGTTTGGATAATGACTCATCATTAGTTGGTGCTGCACGAGCAATCTTTGCTATCGGATATACCCTCTTTGCCTTACTTGCTTCGTTGTTTTCAAAGACTGAATCAGTAAAGCCTGTCTGGTATTTCGCAATTATTTATGTTTTGCCATTTACGCTATTAGTTGGCGCTACCGTTGGTCGCAAAGTTGCGTTGGGACAAGGATTCTTGTTTGGTTCACGAATCATCGCTTTACTGCTCGGTGCATCCTCAATAATCTTTGGCTTAAGTTTGCTGCTCAATATTTCAATGGTGAGGGATTTAACCATTGTGCTGCAACCCGGAATATTTGGTGGCCTACTTCTTTTAATGCTCAATATTTTGTATATTCCAAATGCAATTGTTGCCACTCTTGCTTACTTTTCAGGGGTTGGCTTTGCTGTGGGATCTGGAACTCTAGTCTCACCATTTTCACATAGGTTAAATAAGATTCCAGCGATGCCTCTGCTCGGTGCATTGCCAGAAAGTAAATCAACTATTGCGATGATCGGTATAGCTTTCATTATTTTTGCGGGTGCAATTCTTGCTAGTTGGACAGTTGCGCTTAACCTAAGAGTTTTACATCAAAGCCTGATCGTGGCAATCGTGATTGCCGCATTTATTGGCTATTCAGCAAGTGGCGCACTGATAACCGATGCGATGTCTGCAGTTGGCGTTTCTACATGGCAGTTCACCCTGGCAATAGCTACTGAGCTATCCATAGGCGCGGCATTAGCGCTGTATTTGCCTCGAATGTTTAAGCGGACATGAGAAAGCGTGTAGTAATCCTTGCCTCTGGAACAGGATCACTGACTCAAGCAATCATTGATGCGACAGAGCTAGATATTCAAGTCGTTGCGGTCGTATCAGATAAGGCAGATGCCCAAGTTTTGGAAAGGGCGAAAAAAGCCGGTATTAATACATCCACTATTTCCTTAACAGGTGATCGCGCAGCATGGGACAAGCAATTGTTTGAGCAGGTTGATAAGTACCAACCAGATTTAGTCATCAGTGCTGGATTCATGAAAATTCTCTCAGCTGAATTTGTACATTACTTTCCAACAATCAACAGCCATCCAGCTTTGCTTCCGGAATTTCCAGGTGCACATGCTGTCCGTGATGCTTTAGCTGCCGGCGTCAAGGTGACTGGAACAACTGTTCATTGGGTCGATGCAGGCGTAGACACTGGTCCAATCATTACCCAAATGGAGGTTCCGGTGTTGCCCGGAGATGACGAAGTGACACTTCATGAGAGAATTAAGAAAGTAGAACGCGGTCTCATTGTTGCGACCATCGCCTTGATCACGCCGACACTGGAGACTAATTCACGATGAGAAAACAAATTCGCCGTGCACTTGTAAGTGTCTATGACAAAGATCGTCTGATTGAAATTGGTAAGGCATTGAGTTCTGCCGGTGTAGAAATTTTATCTACAGGCTCAACTGCAAAGAACTTGTCTGATGCAGGCATTGCGGTAACTGAAGTCAGCACATATACGGGCTTTCCTGAAATTATGGGTGGACGTGTAAAGACTCTTCACCCTCGTGTTCATGGCGGAATTTTGGCTGATCAAAATAATCCAGAGCACTTAGCTGCAATTGCCGAACTAGATATCGCACCTTTTGATTTAGTAATTATTAACTTATATCCATTTGCCGCCACACTTGCTTCAGGTGCTAATTTTGAAGAATGCATCGAGCAAATAGATATTGGTGGCCCATCAATGCTTCGCGGGGCTGCTAAAAACCATGGATCTGTGGGTGTTATTTGCCAGACTTCTCAATACGACCAGTTGCTAGATGCAATCAAAGCTGGTGGCTTTACAGAGGCAGAGCGTCGTCAATTAGCGCTAGAAGTTTTTCGCACAACAGCTGAATACGATTTAGCGATCGCCACATGGTTAGGTCAATCAGAAGGCAAGGATCTACCTGACTGGTTTGGACACATCTGGCAGCGCGAAAACTCGTTGCGTTATGGCGAGAACCCTCATCAAAGTGCAGCGATCTACTCTGGAGGATCTGCTGGAATTGTTGGAGCACAACAACTACATGGCAAGGAAATGTCTTTCAATAACTACACCGATGCAGAAGCAGCATGGCGCGCAGTCCTTGATCATCGTGATCCAGCCGTTGCAATCATGAAACATGCCAACCCATGTGGTGTTGCTGTTTGCGAACAAGGTGTGGCTGTTGCATATCAACACGCACATGAGTGCGACCCAGTGTCAGCATTTGGTGGGGTAGTTGCAGCAAACAGAACAGTTGATCTTGCTATGGCTGAGCCACTTTCAAAGATATTTACTGAAGTAATAATTGCACCTGGCTATGATCAAGATGCACTAGAGCTTCTTATGAAGAAGCCATCGATTCGAATCTTAAAGTGCGATGTGACAGCAATTAATCCATATGAATTGCGACCAGTATCTGGGGGAGTACTTCTACAGAGCACTGATTTAATTGATGCAGATGGTGATGCACCAGCACATTGGACTCAGGTAAGTGGCCAGCCAGTCGATGCACACATGATGAAGGATCTTGAGTTTGCGTGGAGAAGTGTGCGTTCTGTTAAGAGCAATGCAATTTTGCTAGCTAAAAACACCGCATCTGTTGGAATTGGAATGGGGCAGGTAAACCGTGTTGATTCTGCGCGCCTTGCAGTTTCTCGTGCAGGCGATCGTGTTGAGGGTTCTGTTGCAGCAAGTGATGCCTTCTTCCCATTTGCTGATGGCTTACAGATCTTGATTGATGCAGGGGTAAGCGCTGTTGTTCAGCCTGGTGGAAGTGTGCGTGATGAAGAGGTTATTGCTGCAGCAAAGGCCGCTGGAATCGCAATGTTCTTCACCGGAACCCGTCATTTTTCACACGCATAAATAGATAGGGTTTAACCATGATCACACAGCTTCTAGATGGCAAGGCACTTGCTTCTGCGATCAAAGGTGAATTGGCAGTACGTGTGGTGGCGCTTAAAGCCAAGGGGATTACACCAGGACTCGGAACTGTTTTGGTGGGAAATGATCCTGGCTCACTCTCATATGTGGCCGGGAAACATCGTGATTGCCATGAAGTTGGAATCAATTCAATACGTATTGATTTGCCAGAGAGTGCAACTGAAAAAGATGTCTTGGCTGCAATTGCAGATTTAAAT
>JBILAD010000109.1:0-3916 GCA_044354355.1 Candidatus Planktophila sp.
CGACTTATTCAGAAAATGCGATGAAAGCGCTTCTTCTGCATCGGCGATTACTTCTCTTGAACTACTTGTATGAAACCAAAAACCAAGAGGAGAAAGAATTGCTGCCGGCTTACCTGGAAAAGAGTCTTGAGCGTGTTTCAACCTTCTTGACAGATGTAAGAGGATAAGAGCATGGCTAATCAGGAGACCTTAATTCTCACCGGAATGTCGGGCGCCGGACGTTCAACAGTTGCCCATGCCCTTGAAGATTTGGGGTGGTATGTCGTGGACAACTTGCCTCCAGCACTTCTACCTGCGTTAGTAAGTAAGGGGACTGGGCCCCAAGGTAAAGAGTTAGCGGTAGTTGTCGATGTGCGCGGCGGAGAGTTCTTTGATGAGCTGACTCAAGCAATGGATGAACTAATGAAAAGTAACTCTGATTACCGTTTGGTGTTTCTTGATGCAACTGATCAGGCTTTAGTACAACGTTTTGAATCAACACGTAGACCTCACCCGTTACAGGGTGAAGATCGAATCGTTGATGGAATCGCACGCGAGCGCGAAAAATTAGAAGAGATCCGTTCGCAATCCGATGTTGCAATTGATACATCGAACCTCAATGTACATCAATTAGAAAAGCGTATTGGCGAAATTTTTGGAGCGGGAAAGTTACAAGGAATTCGAATCAATGTTTTGTCATTTGGCTACAAGTACGGAATTCCAGTTGACTCAGATCTTGTTTTGGATTGCCGATTCATTCCGAATCCACATTGGGATCCCGAACTTCGCCCATTAACTGGCTTGACTACTCAGGTAAGTGATCGAGTCTTGAGTAGTGAAGGTGTACGAGATTTCGTCCATGATTATGTTGCTTTGGTTAATTCGATGTTGTCTGGTTACATGCGCGAAGGAAAAAGGTATGTAACGATCGCGGTTGGTTGCACCGGTGGTAAACATCGAAGCGTGGCCATTACAGAGGAAATTGCACGCAAACTAAATGATGTTAACTCTGAAGTTTCCGCGCATCCAACGCATCGAGATGTAGGACGTGAATAGCGGTGACAAAAGTTGTCGCATTAGGAGGTGGCCATGGATTGGCTGCAACTTTAACTGCCCTACGTAATATCACAGAAGAATTGACGGCTATTGTGACCGTTGCTGACAATGGGGGATCTAGCGGAAGGTTGCGTGAAGAGTTTCCAATTTTCCCTCCGGGGGATTTAAGGATGGCTTTAACCGCGCTGTGTTCAGATGATGATTGGGGTCGTCGATGGGCACAGATAATGCAGCATCGCTTTGCCAGCGACGGTGACCTGAATGGTCATGCCATGGGAAACCTTCTACTCGCTTCTATGTGGAATGCGGGTGTGGATCCAGTTGTTGCCTTAGACAGGGTCGGTCAACTGCTCAAGGTTATTGGTCGGGTTCTACCCATGGCATCTGTTCCATTAGATATTGAGGGAACGTTTAATACTTCGACTGGAAGAATTGTCGTTCGAGGCCAAAAAGAGGTAGCAACGGCAAAAGGTCACATCGAGTCACTTCGTATAATTCCTGAAGATCCACCTGCTAGGAGTGAAGCGTTAGGAGTAATTGAGGATGCTGATTGGATCACGATGGGACCAGGATCTTGGTTTTCAAGTGTGATTCCTCACTTATTAGTACCCGCACAGTTGGATGCATTGAGCAAATCTAAAGCTCGTAAAATCTTGATTTTAAATCTTGATGCCCTACCACAAACACAAGGTGAAGAGTTTGCAGGTTCGACTCCTGAAGAGCACATTGAATTCTTTCGTAAGTATGCCCCGGGATTAAAAGTTGATTATTGTCTAGTAGACCATTCAGTTGTCAGAAGTGAGCAGGCTTTGAAACGTGCAGCATCAACCTTGGGTGGAGAGATTATCGCGGCAGATATCCGTAGCGCGCCAGGGAGTATCCACCACGATCCCCAAAAATTAGCCCTCCATTTGGCCCACATTCTCACTCAGTAAATGGTTGGATTACTCCATGGCAATGACAGCATCAGTTAAAGACGAACTATCTCGTCTATCAATTACCAAACCATGTTGTCGCAAAGCAGAGGTTTCTTCACTTCTTCGTTTCGCCGGTGGTCTTCATATTGCAGCCGGCAAGATTGTGATCGAAGTTGAGCTTGATACCTCGCAGAGCGCACGCCGACTTCGAAAAGACATCGCCGACATTTACGGCCATGAATCAGACTTGGCTGTTCTTTCATCTGGCGGATTACGTAAAGGTTCTCGCTACGTCGTGCGAGTGGTTAATGAAGGAGATGCCCTTGCGCGTCAAACAGGATTGGTAGATTCCAATGGGCGTCCAGTTCGTGGACTTCCACCGCAAGTTGTGTCAGCTGCAATCTGTGATTCCGAAGCGGCATGGCGTGGCGCTTTTATTGCGCATGGTTCATTGACCGAACCAGGTCGTTCATCATCATTAGAAATTACTTGCCCGGGCCCTGAAGCTGCACTTGCTTTAGTTGGCGCGGCTCGCCGTTTAGGAATTGTTGCAAAAGCCCGTGAGGTTCGCGGAGTTGATCGAGTCGTAATCCGTGATGGCGATGCAATCGGTGTGCTGCTTACTCGACTTGGCGCACATGAAAGTGTGATGGCTTGGGAAGAACGCCGGATGCGCCGAGAGGTCAGAGCAACAGCAAATCGCCTGGCTAACTTTGATGATGCAAACCTTCGCCGCTCTGCCAGAGCAGCAGTTGCCGCAGCAGCGCGTGTACAACGTGCAATGGAAATTCTTGGCCCAACAATTCCGGATCACCTCAAAGAGGCGGGGGAGTTACGAATCAATCATGGACAGGCTTCGCTAGAAGAGCTTGGATCTTTGGCTGTTCCACCTATGACAAAGGATGCGATTGCTGGCCGAATTCGACGATTGCTCGCAATGGCCGATAAGCGGGCGGCAGAGCTTGGAATTCCAGATACTGAGAGCGGTCTCTCGCCAGATTTACTCAATTAGCCCTCTGATACTTAAGAGTTCACTCATTCTTCACTGGTAAGGTTCTACCTAAGCCCCCAGCGTTGTGGCAGTTTTACGAACCACCAGAAGCTGGGCTTTTTCATGTGCCCCACTAGTAGCAAGGACACTTTCGTGATTAATGTCGGAATCAACGGTTTTGGACGTATCGGACGTAACTTCTTCCGTGCCTCACTTACAAACCCAAATATCAATATTGTCGGAATCAACGACCTCACACCAAATGAGACGCTTGCTCACCTTTTGAAGTACGACTCGATTTTGGGTCGCCTAGGTCTAGAAGTGACATTCACAGATGACTCAATCACTGTTGATGGAAAGACAATCAAGGTTTTCTCAGAGCGCGATCCAGCAAATCTTCCTTGGGCATCAGTGAAGGCAGATGTTGTTGTTGAGTCAACAGGAATCTTTACAAAGGCTGCCGATGCTCAAAAACACATCACTGCCGGAGCCAAGAAGGTCATCATCTCTGCGCCAGCAACTGATGAGGACATCACAATCGTTATGGGTGTAAACCACACTCAGTACGACGGTTCAAAGCACAACATCATTTCAAACGCCTCATGTACAACAAACTGCCTTGCACCAATGGCAAAAGTCCTTCAGGACAACTGGGGAATTGTTAAGGGCTTGATGACGACAATTCACGCATACACAAATGATCAGGTAATTCTGGACTTCCCACACAAGGATCTTCGTAGATCACGTGCTGCAGCAACAAACATGATTCCTACATCTACAGGTGCGGCAAAGGCGATCTCACTTGTTATGCCTGAGCTCAAGGGCAAGCTAGATGGCTACGCAATGCGCGTTCCAGTCCCAACAGGTTCAGCAACAGATCTCACTGTTGAGCTTGCAAAGGAAGCTACAGCTGCGGAAATCAACGCTGCGATGAAGGCTGCGGCAAATGGTCCGCTTAAGGGATTCCTTTCAT
>JBILAD010000110.1:0-3914 GCA_044354355.1 Candidatus Planktophila sp.
CTCAGCGCTGTGTTACCTGCTGGAACACCTGAGAGTGCAACTGACTTCTTTACTTTGATTTCTTCCATGATTTTTACCCGTTGTCTTTGCCTAGTGTTTGGTCAAGTGCTTTTTCGTACTCATAATAATTAATAGCTTGGTATAACTCATCTCGTGTCTGCATTGTGTCGATCACAGAGGCCTGTGTGCCATCGCGGCGGATGGCGGCATAGACGTTCTCTGCAGCCTTATTCATCGCTCTAAAGGCTGACAATGGGTAGAGGATCATCCCCACGCCATTGGCCGCCAATTCATCACGAGTAAACAAGGGAGTCTTTCCAAATTCAGTGATATTTGCCAGGATCGGCTTGGAAACAGCAGATGAAATTGTGGCGAAATCTGCCAAACTTTCAATTGCTTCTGGGAAAACCAAATCCGCACCAGCTGCAATATATGCGTGAATGCGATCTAAAGCCGATTCAATTCCTTCATTAGCAATCGCATCTGTGCGGGCCATGATCTGGAAGTTCTCATCTGTGCGGGCATCAACTGCTGCCTTGATGCGATCAACCATTTCGCTCTTTGAAACAATTTCCTTGTTTGGTCGATGACCACAACGCTTTGCGCCCACCTGATCTTCGATATGCATGGCAGCAGCTCCAGCTTTGATCAGGTCCTTAACTGTGCGACCAATGTTAAAAGCTGAAGCACCAAAGCCTGTGTCAGCATCAACTAACAGCGGTGTATCGCACACATTAGTAATGCGACGAACATCGGTTAATACATCTTCTAGTGTCGTGATTCCTAGATCTGGAATTCCCATAGATCCTGCTGCTACCCCACCACCTGATAAATAGATGGCACGGTATCCAGCGCGCTTAGCAAGCAAGGCGTGATTAGCGTTGATGGTTCCAATAATTTGAAGCGGGGTTTCTTCAACTAACGCCTTCTTAAAGGCTGCTCCTGCGCTGGTGAGGCTCACCAAAGGAGTCTATCTAGGCGTTCTTCAAACGCAAAAGTTCAAGGGCGGCAACTGCGCTGTCATAGCCCTTGTCCTCTTTGCTTCCAGCAACACCAGATCTGGCAATAGCTTGTTCAAGGTCATTACACATCAAGACGCCGTAACCAATTGGTTTGCCGTACTTAAGTGAGACATCGATAACCCCTTGAGTAACGCCTTGGCAGACGTAATCAAAGTGAGGTGTTTCACCTTTGAGGACTAGTCCCACTGCAACGACTGCATCAAAGCCCTTATCAAATGCGAACTGGGCAGCAAGAGGAATCTCAAAAGATCCTGGCACGAACTGAACTTCAACGGTACCTACGTGTGCCTCTTCTAGTGCGCGCTTGGCACCGGCAATAAGGTCATTACAAATATCTAGATGCCAGGATGAAGAGATAATCGCAACCTTTGCCTTTGGAAGGGGCGTGATACCAATGCGTGGTGCATGTCCTGCCATTTACTTGCCTCCTCGTGAGTGACCAAGTTTTTCTTCCTTGGTGGCTAGATACTTTTCATTAAATTTATTGCTAACAATTACTAGTGGTTGCTGCGCTACCTCAAGGCCCGCATTTTTCAATGCTGCAACCTTGTTGGGGTTATTCGTTAAAATCACCAGATCTTGCAGTCCAAGTGCGCGAACAATTGCAACCGCATCATTCCAATCACGGGCATCGATCTCGTGACCTAAATGCAGGTTGGCATCAATCGTGTCCATGCCTTGATCTTGTAATTGATACGCCTTGATTTTCTCTGTCAGTCCAATACCGCGGCCTTCATGATCACGTAAATAGATGATGTAACCATAGCCATGTGCTTGAATCAGATTAATTGATTGCTCTAGCTGCTCGCCGCAATCACAGCGCTGTGAATGCACAACATCGCCGGTAAAACACTCGCTATGGATGCGCACCATAGGCAGCTTGCCATCTTCACCAAAAGCAATTACTGCATGTTCTCTTTGACGCAGACCAGGAAATGTTGCGATCTTCCACATTCCGCTTTGAAGTGGCAACTGCGCCCATTCAAATTTAAATGGCGCAGCCTCAACTCTTGGAGCAACTGGGTTGGCTTGAACATATTGCTTTAATTCAGCCACTGAAATAACTGGAATCTGGTGCTCTGTAGCAAAGGCGGTCAGTGATTGCCCGCGTGCCATGGAGCCATCATCATTGACGATTTCAGAAAGCAAACACAGCGGCTGTGCGCCAACGATTTGTGAGAGTGCAACGCCAGCTTCTGTGTGACCACCACGGGCTGCCAGTCCCCCATTATCTGCAATCAAAGGAAAGACATGGCCTGGGCGAATGAAATCAGATGCAACAGATGATGCATCTGCAAGTGCGCGCACCGTGTTTGATCGCTCTTGGGCGCTCACACCTGTTGTGATCCCTGGCTTGTAATCAACACTGACTGTAAATGCTGTCTTTTTTGAATCCTGGTTCTCTTCCACCATCAGTGGCAGGTGCAATGTGCGAGCCCGGTCTTGAGTCATCGCAACACACAAGATTCCGGTTGTGTGGCGCACCATAAAGGCAACTTTCTCCGGTGTTGCCTTCTCAGCCAAAATCATGAGATCGCCTTCATTTTCGCGATCAGCATCATCTGTAACAATAATCAGATCACCATTTTTGTAGGCAGCAAAGGCCACTTGGAGATTGCTCATCACTTATCTCCCTTGGCTAATAATCTCTCAACATACTTAGCCAACACATCAACCTCAACGTTGATTTGATCCCCTGGCAAGAGCGTTGAAAGATTGGTGCGCTCCAATGTTTCTGGAATCAGCCAGACTGTAACCACATTGTTCTCATCATTAATCCCGCCAACAGTGAGAGAAATACCATCGAGGCAAATAGAGCCTTGATTAACGATGTATTTGCTCAACGCGGCCGGCACAGTGATATCAAACTGCGCCCACTTATCCCCGGGCGTTAAAGTAACAACTGTTGCAACACCATCAACATGGCCCTGGACCATATGTCCACCCATGCGGGCATTTAGCTGGGCAGCAAGTTCTAGGTTAACTGGACTACCCACAAAGATTTGTGCAAGGGAAGTCAGATTAAGTGTTTGCACCATGACATCTGCTGTGAAAGTGGTCCCATCTATTGAGGTGGCAGTTAAACACACACCATTGACCGCAACAGAATCTCCCACTGAAATCTCTGAGATTAATCCAGGTGCGCTAATTGTAAAAACAGCTGATGTATCACTCTTTTTGATAGCGGTGATTGAACCAAGTTCTGCAATAAGCCCCGTAAACATCACTCACCATTCCTAATCCGATAGACCGATTTAACATCGCCATCTAGCACCTGTGTACTGATGTGGTCCATCCGCATTTGATCAGTAATAGTTGTTGGGTAATCAAAGGCAAAGAAGTGCTTGCCAGTTCCTAATAGTGTCGGTGCCTGATACATAACCAGCTCATCCAGAAGACAGCCATCCAACATCGCACTGCCTAGCGTTGGTCCAGCCTCCACAAAGACATGATTAACGCCTAGTTCATTCAATGTCGCTACCAAGACATCTAGATCTTTGCTCGCCACAACAACTGTGTCCGCTGCATTATCAAAAACCTGTGCAGTAGTTGGCAAGGTCTGCTCCCCACAAATAACACGAATTGGATTAGCGCCATAGCCCTCAAAGGATCCACGAGGAATCAAATGTGGATCATCTGCAATAACAGTATTGGTGCCAACAAGAATCGCATCTGCCTGACGCCTCAGCACCTGCACATCGCCCCGAGAAGTTTCATTACTTATCCACTTGGAAGTTCCATCAGCTGCAGCGACTTTGCCATCTAAAGTTGCTGCAACCTTCCAGGTGAAAAATGGACGGCCCTTTCTAATCTTCATGAGCCAGGCACGGTTTGAAAAAGCAGCCTCATCCTTTAAAACACCTTCAATAACGTTAACCCCCGCTGCGCGAA
>JBILAD010000123.1:0-3165 GCA_044354355.1 Candidatus Planktophila sp.
TGTCGACGCAAATTCACAGTGGAAATACTCTTCATAAAGTTGATGGTCACTGGAGTTTAACAAGTACCGATGTTGAAGGATTTTCTCACGCGTTAGCTTTCAATGGCAAAGATGCCAAAGGAAAGGTGTTGATTATTGGAGCTGGTGCCACCGCCCGTGCCGTTGTGGCTGCATGTGATGGTGTCAGTGACACGGTAAGAGTCATCAATAGAACACCTGATAGGGAGCAAGCTCTCAGAAAATCTGGGCCTGGCTTAGACTTAGAATTTTTATCCTGGACATCTTCCATAGATTTCAGTGATTATGATCTTGTCGTAAATACGACACCAGGTGACACAGCCTCAATCTTTGTCGACCAAGTTAAATCCGTTGGGTCAACATTCTTCGAAGTTCTTTACAACCCTTTTCCAACACAGTTGTTGAACACGTGGAGAAAGGCTGGAGGCTTCGGCATTGATGGATTGGATCTATTGATTCATCAAGCTATCTCTCAGATGGAGATATTTTCTGGACAGACAATAGAGCGCGATGAAATGGCAAAAATGCTTCGAGCGGTTGGCAAAAAGGCCCTTACTTAATCCACAGCCACTTTTTCTGCACAGTTTCGGTTGTACCGTTCCATGATGGATATCGCGCTACTTCTCCTGGGCATTCCCGTGTGTATCGCAGATCTGCATGCTTTCGTCATTCCGAATATTTACACGAAGATTCTCTTTTACATCGCTTCAATACATCTGGCCTTCCATGGTTTGGCAAGCTTAAATAGCTTGCTGTTAACAGTATCTATCTTGCTTGCACTCATGATTTTGAAGTTAGGTATGGGTGACATCAAAATCCTGGCACTAATTCTGATCACGCATAATATTGGCGCTCTTGATCTTTTAGGGTACGTGTTCCTTCTTGCGGTGCTTCATATAATGGTGCTCACGGGAATTAATCGAAAGATTCCATCGAAAATAGCCTTAGCTCCAAGCATTTTCATAGGGTTTGCAACATATATGGCAACGAGATAGTGGCCCGATCTGCAAGAATAAGCACATGCGTTGGTTAACTGCTGGTGAGTCTCACGGACAGGCATTAAGTGCCATAGTGGAGGGAATTCCTGCCTCCGTATCAGTTACAACTGCCGATATTGATTTTCACCTTCAGAGACGTCGCTTGGGCGTAGGACGCGGAGCGCGCCAAAACTTTGAAGCGGACAAGGTTACGATCCTTGGTGGCGTTCGTCTTGGACTAACCCAAGGTGGTCCGATCGCTATTCAGGTTGGTAATTCAGAGTGGCCAAAATGGGAAAAGGTGATGTCAGCTGATCCGGTGCCAGAGGAAGAGATAAAAGACTTAGCTCGTAATGCACCGTTGACGCGACCACGTCCTGGACATGCTGATTTAGTCGGAATGCAAAAGTATGACTTAGATGATGCACGCGCAATCCTTGAACGAGCAAGTGCACGTGAGACTGCCGCACGTGTTGCACTTGGCGCAGTAGCACGAAACTTTTTGGAACAAAGCGTGGGCATAACAATTCTTAGTCACGTACTGTCAATTGGATCTGTGCGAGTTGCAGATGATGCTCCTTTGCCTCTTGCTGGGGACATGTTGGCGATCGATGAAGATCCTGTTCGTTGCGCCGACAAAGCGACAAGTGCACAGATGATTACTGAGATTGAAAATGCTCATCGCGACGGTGACACTTTAGGTGGAGTTGTTGAAGTTTTGGCGTTTAATATGCCACCTGGTTTGGGCTCTCATGTTCATTGGGACAGACGGTTAGACGCAAAACTAGCTGGCGCCGTCATGGGTATTCAGGCCATCAAGGGTGTTGAAATTGGTGATGGATTTAGAACAGCAACTCGTCGTGGTTCTGTTGCTCATGATGAGATCGAGAAAGATGCAACCGGCAAGATTGTTCGTCGTACAGATCGCGCTGGCGGAACTGAAGGTGGAATGTCTAATGGAGAGATTCTGCGTGTGCGCGCAGCCATGAAGCCTATTTCGACAGTTCCAAAGGCCCTGGACACAATTGATGTTGCAACTGGTGAAGCCGCAAAAGCAATCAATCAGAGGTCAGATGTGTGCGCAGTTCCTGCAGCCGGAGTCGTTGCTGAAGCGATGGTGGCGTTGGTCTTAGCTGAAGTTGTTCTCGAAAAATTTGGTGGCGATTCCGTTACAGAAACTCGCCGTAATTATGAGTCCTACATCGCTCATTTGAATTTCAAGTAACAGGACACAATGAGCCGCATTGTTTTAATTGGTGCACCCGGCAGCGGTAAGAGCACAATTGGTTCTGCACTCGCTGCTCATCTTCAATGGCCCTTTGTTGACACCGATGCTCTTATCGAATTGAAGGAATCTAAAAAGATCACCGATCTTTTCGTCGAAAACGGCGAGGGGTATTTCCGTGCTGTTGAATTTGAAACGTTGCAAGAGGTGCTCAAGGAAGAATCGGCAGTCATAAGTCTCGGGGGTGGTGCGCCGATCTCTGAGCGCGCACAAGATGCTCTTGCTTCATCCGATTCAATCATCGTCTTCTTGGATGTTTCTCTAGCAACCGCAGCACCACGGGTTGGTTTCAATCGTGATCGCCCTTTGTTGCTCGGTAATCCTCGGGCTCAGTGGCAATCACTGTCTGACCAAAGAAGGCCGATTTACGAGAAACTGGCAACACAATCAATTAAAGTTGATGACATGACAGTCGATGAAATCATCAGCATCATTGAGTCGGAGCTGTCATGACGACCATTATTGTCAACGCTGAACATACATATTCGGTAACAATCACCGATTCGTGGAAGAACGAACTTATTAGCAATTTGCAGGATAGAACTCGCGTTGCCGTGATTATTTCTGAAGGTTATGCGCCAGATTTAGATGAAATAAAAAATGTTGATGCAGAAGTTCATCTCTTTGAAGTTCCAGATGGTGAAGAGGCAAAGAGTGTCATAACTCTGAACAAACTTTGGAATTGGCTAGGAGCTGCTGGGTTTACACGTTCAGATCTAATTGTTGGCATCGGTGGGGGAGCGATAACTGATTTAGCTGGTTTTGCCGCCGCATCATGGTTACGGGGCTTGGATTGGATCGCCGTGCCAACTTCACTTGCAGGGATGGTGGATGCCTCCGTTGGTGGCAAAACAGGGATCAACTCTGATTATGGAAAAAACCTTA
>JBILAD010000001.1:0-52747 GCA_044354355.1 Candidatus Planktophila sp.
GCATTTCATTCACCTGTGGCTGTGCTAATTGATCCAAACTTCTTGACAACTTTATCTGACCGAGATTTTTCTGCTGGAATGGCTGAAGTAATTAAGTGTGGTTTTATTTCAGATCCAGAGATTCTGACGCTAGCAGGCTCACATTCTGTGGCCACCTTGCGCAAGAGCTCAGAAGTGATTGCGGAGTTGATACAAAGAGCCGTGTCGGTAAAGGCTGAAGTTGTTTCGGCAGATTTCAAAGAGAGTTTTGCTCGAGAAGCACTTAACTATGGCCACACCCTTGGGCATGCAATTGAGATTCATTCAAAGTACCAACTTCGCCACGGTGAAGCAGTATCTATTGGTTTGGTATATGCCGCAGAGTTAGCTTCTGCTCGAGGGTTGATCTCTGCAGAGGAGCTAGCGCTGCATCGATCAATTCTTTCTGCTTATGATCTACCTATTTCATTTGATAGACAATCATGGCAAAAGCTCGCACCTCTATTGGCTTTGGACAAAAAAGCACGAGGCAACACCATCAGATTCGTTTCGCTCAAAGGTATCGGTGCCACTATCAGGCTTGAAGATTTAACCTCCGTCGAACTTGACTCAGCTTATGAGAGAATTACTTCATGAAGTTACTCGTTGTAAATGGTCCAAATTTGTCGCGTTTGGATATTAGAGATTCTTCCATTTATGGAGATCTCAATTACGGGGAATTGAAATCAATGATTGAAATTGCCGCCGGGAAGCACGGCTTTGAAGCCGATGTGCGCCAGAGCGATGATGAGGCAACAATCATTGGTTGGTTGCATGAGGCAGCAGATAACAAAACTCCGGTGATCATCAATCCTGCGGCCTTTACCCATTATTCGTATGCGATTCGAGATGCAGCCGAACTCGTGAAATCACCTTTAATTGAAGTCCATCTTTCTAATCCTTTATCCAGAGAAGAGTTTCGTCACACCTCTGTGATTTCGGGTGTAGCCAATGGAACTATTGGTGGATTTGGGCCTAATTCCTATGTTTTGGCCATCATTGCCATGGCAAATCTTCTTGCCAAGTAACTAAGCACCCCTTTTGAGCAGGTATCCTTACGCCTTCAATTACTTTTGAACTAGACCAAATCGATAAAGAGCGGGTGGATTAGCTGTGGCATCAACGAATGATCTAAAAAATGGAATGACACTTGATATTGAAGGTCAGCTGTGGACAGTTGTTGAATTCCAGCATGTAAAGCCCGGCAAGGGTCCAGCTTTCGTTCGTACGAAGCTGAAGTCAGTGCTGAGCGGAAAAGTTGTAGATCGCACATACAACGCCGGAGTAAAGATTGATATCGCAATCCTAGAAAAGCGTGAAATGCAGTACCTCTACAAAGAGGGTGATGATTTTGTCTTCATGGATACAAAGACATATGACCAGATGACGATTAGTGCAGCAACCGTCGGAGATGCCGCTAATTACATGTTGGAAAATACAGAAGCGATCGTTGCGGTAAATGAAGGCAATCCTTTATACATCGAACTTGCTGCATCTGTTCCATTAAAAATCACCTACACAGAGCCTGGAATCCAAGGAGATCGTTCGTCTGGCGGAACTAAGCCGGCAACTGTTGAAACCGGTATTGAAATCCAGGTTCCACTATTTATCAAACAAGACGAAGTTGTTCTTGTTGATACACGTGATGGGTCATACCAGGGTCGCGCTAACTAGTGTCAGCTCGAAGTAAGGCACGTAAGCAGGCCTTGGATTTACTGTATGAAACAGATATCCGCGGAACTAACTTAGTTGAAACGCTGTTAGCGCGTGATATTCCCACTGAAGGCCCAGATGCTCGTCCAATCCGTGAATACACCCGTGAATTAGTCAACGGTGTATCTGATAATCGTCGAAAGATAGATGAGTTGATTACTACCTATGCACAAGGCTGGGACATGGATCGTCTACCAGCGGTAGATCGAAACATCTTGCGCCTTGGTATCTATGAAATTCTTTGGTCAAATTCTGTTCCAACAAGTGTTGCCATTGATGAAGCATTGGATCTGGCGAAGGAACTGTCTAGTGATGATTCCTCAAAGTACATTCATGGGGTGCTTGGTCGTATTGCGAGCATTAAAGACACTATTTCGATCTAGGAAATCCGTACTCTGTTATTACTTTTTTGATTTCATCTTCGCCTAAGCCACTAAAAACCTGAAAGCTCTTGAGGTCTTGTGCTCGCAGAGAAATGACCTCACCATTCCAGTCACCACGCATGCGGGCTATATTTCTAATGATTTCAGTAATTTTCTGGGCTGAAGGGTTTGATGTCGTAAGTATTTTCCTTACATCGATACTGATTCGTTCTTCGGGCATAAAATTTCGAGGTGCTTCAAAGAGATCTGAAATTGGTATTGCATACAGATTCGCTATTGCGATTAACTTGTGGGCACTTACCGAACGATCTCCGCGTTCGTAAGAGCCCAATGCAATGGCTGAAATCTGACCCTTTGATAGTTTCGCAGCCTGAATAAGGGTGAGGTGGCGTGATTCCCTGATGAGCCGCATCCTGGTGTGTAATGTTTCGATTTGTGTCTGAGCGTGAATAGTTTCCATGCTGATGACGATATTGCTACACAGAGACTTGACCATTTCGATATCCACAAGCCAGCTCAATCAATGCTAATATCCGTCCTGCATCCTTTAACGACCCATCCTGAGAGGTGGGAAAGGAGATTTACATGAGCGTAGCCCTGTCCGCACAAGACATCACACGTGCGTTGACCCGTATTTCCCACGAGATCCTTGAGAGAAACCAAGGATCATCAAACATAGTTCTTCTCGGTATTCCTACTCGCGGCGCACATATCGCTGGTCGTATTTCAGCGATGATCACCGCCATAGAGGGTAGTGAAGTGCCTACTGGAACTCTGGATATCACCTTGTTTCGTGATGATTTAAGAATGCGTCCTCCGCGGGCGATCATGCCTACCAAGATCCCAACATCGGGGATCGAAGGCAAAGATGTGATTTTGGTTGATGATGTCTTGTTTTCAGGACGAACCATTAGGGCAGCGTTAGATGCTTTAGGTGAAATTGGACGTCCTCGCACTGTGCAATTAGCAGCATTAGTGGATCGTGGCCATCGGGAGCTTCCTATTAAGGCCGATTTCATTGGTAAAAATCTTCCGACGTCAAAGAACCAATCAGTCAAAGTATTGCTGAGTGAGATTGATGGAAGAGATGAAGTAACGATTGAAGAGGGAACAGAATAATGAGACACCTTCTTTCAATTTCTGACCTTAGTAAATCAGATGCGATTTCTATTCTTGATACGGCAGCAGAGTTAGCCAGGGTTAGCGATGGCGCTGTAAAGAAGCTGCCGACACTTCGCGGACGCACTATCGTCAATCTATTTGCGGAGGATTCAACTCGCACACGTATTTCCTTTGAAGCAGCAGCAAAGAGGTTGTCGGCAGATGTCATTAATTTTTCGGCAAAAGGTTCAAGTCTTAGCAAAGGTGAATCACTCAAAGACACAGCTATGACACTTCAAGCTATGGGCGCAGATGCCGTGGTGATTCGTCATCCAGCTTCGGGTGCGGCACAAAGATTGGCTGATTCAGAGTGGATGTCTGGCAGTGTGGTGAATGCTGGTGATGGTACCCATGAACATCCAAGCCAAGCGTTATTAGATGCGTTTACGATTCGCAAACACTTAGGTATGGGTGGAAGTGACCTATCAGGTTTAAGTGTTGCAATAGTTGGAGATATCTTGCATTCACGTGTTGCCAGGTCCAACGTCTTGCTGCTCTCACTTTTGGGGGCAAAAGTTACTCTGGTTGCTCCACCAACTTTGCTACCAGTAGGGATTCACAACTGGCCTGCAACAGTTTCTTATGATTTGGATTCAGTTATTCCTCATGTTGATGTCGTGATGATGTTGCGTGTTCAGCAAGAAAGAATGTCTGACCTTTTCTTTCCAAATGCGCGTGAGTATTCACGTTACTTTGGCCTAAATGCCGAGCGGATGTCCACCATGAAATCAGGTGCGATTGTTATGCACCCAGGGCCGATGAACAGAGGTCTTGAGATTTCAGCTGAAGTGGCCGATAGCGCCCGTTCTGTAATTACGGAGCAGGTAACAAATGGAGTTAGCGTGCGAATGGCAATTCTCTACGTCTTACTTGCTGGTGGAGCCTTAGAAGTTGGGAGCAATTAAATGACAACTGCTGATTATTTGCTTAAAGGTATCTCACTACCTGATGGGACCAAGACCGATGTTGCGATTGCTGGCGGTCTCATTTCATCAATGAGTTCTGATTTCAAAGGTGAAGTTAAGGTTGTTATAGATGCCAAGGATTGCGTTGTATTACCGGGCCTAGTTGATTTACATACACACCTACGTGAGCCAGGGCGAGAAGATGCCGAGACTGTTTTAAGTGGAAGTCGTGCTGGTGTCAAAGGTGGTTTCACCGCAGTTTCTGCGATGGCCAACACTTCACCCGTTGCAGATACAGCAGGTGTTGTTGAGCAGGTTTATAGATTGGGTCAAGAGGCGGGATTGTTAGATGTCTTCCCGATTGGTGCGGTTACGCAAGGGCTAAAGGGTGAAGCCTTATCTGAAATAGGTGCAATGGCAGATTCGGTTGCTCGAGTGCGTGTATTTAGTGATGATGGCAACTGTGTTTCTGATCCGCTGGTAATGAGACGAGCGCTGGAATACATCAAAAAGTTTGGGGGAGTAATCGCTCAACACGCACAGGATCCAAGGATGACTGTGGGATCGCAAATGAATGAAGGCGAAATGTCGGCCAGGTTAGGTCTTAAAGGTTGGCCTGCTGTTGCAGAAGAGGCAATCATCGCCCGTGATGTTTTACTTGCCGATCACGTTAAATCTCGTTTACACATCTGTCACTTAACGACAGCAGGTGGCGTTGAGATAATTCGCTGGGCTAAAGCCCGCGGAATTGATGTGACTGCTGAAGTAACACCACATCACCTTCTTCTGACAGATGATTTAGCTAGTTCGTATGACCCGGTCTATAAGGTCAATCCACCATTGCGAACTGAGGCCGATGTTCATGCACTGCGTGAGGCGTTAGCTGATGGAACGATTGACATCGTGGCCACAGATCATGCACCGCATCCAACTGAAGCCAAAGAATGCGAATGGCAAGAAGCAGCATTTGGAATGCTTGGGCTTGAAACAGCTCTGTCTATTGTTCAAAGAACTATGGTCGATAACGGTTTGCTCAATTGGAGCCAAGTTGCCGATCGAATGTCGATCACTCCAGCACGAATCGGTGGATACGAAAATCATGGACAACCGTTGGCCGTTGGGTCTGTAGCCAATCTTGTTGTGATCAATCCAACGAGAAAATGGACCGTTGACCGCGATTTAGTTCTATCAAAGTCCTCTAATACTCCATACCATGGCCATGAATTGCCAGGTGTAATCACTCATACCTTCTTTAAGGGTGAGGCAACGTATAGCAACGGAATCGTTTCTTCTATGGGAGGCAAGTAATGTCTAGTGCATACCTTGTCCTTGACGATGGCCGAATTTTTGAAGGGACATCGTGGGCGGCTACCGGAAAAACATTTGGAGAAGCAGTTTTTCAGACGGGGATGACTGGATATCAAGAAACATTAACAGATCCCTCTTATCACAAACAGGTCGTTGTAATGACTGCTCCACACATTGGAAACACTGGTGTGAATGATGCAGATAATGAATCAGCAAGAATTTGGGTGGCTGGCTTTGTTGTGCGAAATCCATCATCGATTACTTCCAACTGGCGAGCTCAAAATGATTTAGAGTCAGAGTTAATTGCTCAGGGCGTTGTTGGTATCCAAGGTGTTGATACTCGCGCAATCACGCGCCATCTTCGCGATCGTGGCGCTATGCGAGTTGGAATCTTTTCTGGCTTAGATCTTTCGCGTGAAGAAATGGTTGTGGAAGTTCGCAAGGCAGAGGCGATGGCTGGTGCATACTTAGTGCGCGATGTTTCAACGCCAGAAACTGTAGTTATTCCCGCGATTGGTAAGAAAAAATTTACTGTCGCAGCATTGGACTTGGGTATAAAGGGAGCAACACCTCGAGCCTTAGCAGAGCGTGGTGTTGAGGTGCATGTAATGCCTTTTGATTCTTCAGCCGAGGCGATCATGTCCATTAAGCCCGATGGAGTCTTCTTATCTAATGGTCCAGGCGATCCTTCGACTATGACAGATGTGATTGAGGTAGTCCGCGAATTACTTCTGGCTGAGATCCCGCTTTTTGGAATATGTTTTGGTCATCAAATTTTGGGACGAGCTTTAGGATTTGAAACATATAAGTTGCAGTTTGGACATCGTGGAATTAATCAGCCGGTAATGGATAAGAACACAGGCAAAGTTGAGATCACAGCCCACAATCATGGTTTTGCAGTCAAAGCACCGACTGATGTTGAGTTTGCAACTGTCTTTGGACGCGGAGAAGTTACTCATACCTGTCTCAATGATGGAGTCGTTGAAGGTTTACAACTTCTTGATCGTCCAGCCTTTTCAGTTCAATATCACCCAGAGGCTGCGGCCGGTCCCCATGATGCCGCCTATTTATTCGATCGATTCATAGATCTCATGTCAAAGAAGGTGCTTGCCTAATGGGTCTTGATACAACGATCAAAAGTGTTCTTGTAATTGGTAGCGGACCTATCGTTATTGGTCAGGCTTGCGAATTTGATTATTCAGGAACTCAAGCTTGTCGTGTGCTTCGCGCCGAGGGAATTCGTGTCATCCTGATTAACTCGAATCCAGCCACGATTATGACTGATCCAGAATTTGCTGATGCAACATATATAGAGCCCATCACACCAGAAATAATCGAGCGAATCATTGCGCATGAGAAGCCAGATGCAGTTCTGGCCACTCTGGGTGGTCAAACAGCTTTGAATGCAGCTATTGGACTCTATGAGCGCGGCACTTTGAAGAAGTATGGCGTGAAACTTATCGGCGCCGATGTTGATGCAATTCATCGCGGCGAGAATCGCGAATTGTTTCGTGGAATCGTTGAGAAGGTCGGGGGCGAATCAGCTAAGTCCACAATTTGCCACACAATGGAAGAAATTATGGATGCAGTAGTTGTCCTTAATTATCCAGTTGTAGTTCGCCCATCTTTTACTATGGGTGGATTAGGTTCAGGAATCGCCTTTAACGAAGCAGAGCTTCGACAGATTGCAGGGGCAGGCTTGCGCCACAGTCCTACCTCAGAAGTGTTGCTTGAAGAGTCGATTATCGGATGGAAAGAGTATGAGCTAGAGGTTATGCGTGATCGTAAAGATAACGTTGTAATCGTTTGTTCTATTGAAAATCTTGATCCTATGGGTGTTCACACAGGGGATTCGATAACAGTCGCCCCGGCTATGACCTTGACTGATGTTGAATATCAAAAGCTGCGCGATCTTTCAATGGACATCATCCGAGAAGTAGGTGTTGATACTGGCGGCTGCAATATTCAATTCGCAGTAAATCCTGACAACGGTCGGATCATTGTTATTGAGATGAATCCTAGAGTTTCCCGTTCGAGCGCTTTGGCTTCTAAAGCAACCGGGTTTCCAATAGCAAAGATTGCAACGAAGTTAGCTATCGGTTACACAATGGATGAAATCCAGAATGACATCACAAAAGTCACGCCGGCATCCTTTGAACCTACCTTGGATTATATTGTGGTGAAGGTTCCTCGTTTTGCATTCGAAAAGTTTGCAGATGCAGACCCTCGTCTAACAACAACCATGAAAAGCGTCGGCGAGGCCATGGCTATTGGTCGATCCTTCTCTGAGGCGCTCATGAAGGCTCTGAGATCCCTAGAGCGTAAAGAAGCGATCTTCTCGTGGCCTGTAATAAGCGCGACCGAGTTGTCATCCCTTATGCAAGCGATGCGAATTCCTACCGAATACAGGTTACAACAGGTGCAAAAGGCGATGTGGGCAGGTGCGAACATTGAGCAGGTCTATGAAGCAACAAAAATTGATCGATGGTACTTACGGCAAATTGAAATCATTAATGAGCAAGCATCGGTTATTGCGTTGCCGGGGGAGCTCTCAAAAGAGCTACTTCGGACAGCAAAGATGCAAGGCTTTTCAGATGCGCAAATTGGTTTATTGCGTGGGGTTCCAGAGGATGAGGTTCGTAAGGCTCGTCATCACTTAGGCGTCAGACCGGTTTACAAAACGGTAGATACATGTGCTGCTGAATTTGAGGCATTCACACCGTATTACTACTCAAGTTATGAGGAAGAGACTGAGGTTCGTCCACGAACTACTCCAGCTGTAATAATTTTGGGTAGTGGGCCTAACCGCATTGGTCAAGGAATTGAGTTTGATTATTCATGTGTTCATGCTTCTTTCACATTACGTGAAGCTGGATTTGAAACAATCATGATCAACTGCAACCCTGAAACGGTTTCAACAGATTATGACACGAGTAACCGCTTGTACTTTGAACCACTAACTCTTGAAGATGTTCTGGAAGTGGTCCATGCTGAAACACTTGCGGGCCCAGTTCTCGGAGTCATAACGCAATTAGGTGGACAGACTCCACTTGGTTTGGCTGCTGGATTAAAAGCAAATGGAGTCACGATCCTTGGAACCTCACCCGAATCAATCAATCTTGCGGAAGAGCGTGGTGCTTTTGGAAATATCCTTGCCGAACAAGGTCTTACGGCGCCGCAATTCGGAATGGCTTCATCGCAGTTAGAAGCAACCACTATCGCGCATGAAATTGGTTACCCGGTATTGGTCAGACCTTCTTTTGTACTGGGTGGACGCGGAATGGAAATTGTTTACGATGATGCCGCTCTCGGAGGATTCATCACACGAGCAACAGATATCACGCCTGATCATCCAGTCTTAGTAGATAGATTCTTGGACAATGCGATAGAAATAGATGTTGATGCTTTGTTTGATGGTCATGAGCTTTTCTTAGGTGGCGTGATGGAGCATATTGAAGAGGCGGGTATTCACAGCGGTGATAGCGCTTGCGTTCTGCCATCGATGACAGTGTCAGATGAACAACGCGCAGAGATAAAGGTAGCAACAGAGAGGATTGCTCGTGGTGTTGATGTTCGTGGTTTGATCAATATTCAATTCGCTATTGCTGACAACTCTCTTTATGTTCTAGAGGCAAATCCACGAGCATCACGAACGGTGCCATTTGTTAGTAAGGCAACAGGGGTTGCGTTAGCAAAGGCCGCTGCGAGAATCTCAGTGGGCGCAACGATTGCTGAACTACGCGCTGAAGGAATGCTTCCAGCCACTGGTGACGGAGTCGCTCGTGGGGTCTCAGTCAAAGAAGCTGTCCTGCCTTGGAATCGTTTCCGTCGCACTGATGGCAGAGGCGTCGATGCAGTTTTAGGACCAGAGATGCGTTCAACCGGTGAGGTCATGGGTATTTCTCCAACCTTTGGTGAGAGTTATGCGAAAAGTCAGATCGCAGCTTTTGGTCCATTACCTAAGTCAGGAACAGTATTTATTTCCTTGGCAGATAAAGATAAGAGCACTGGAATTGAACCTGCGAAGGGTTTTTCTGACCTCGGATTCCATATCCTTGCTACAGATGGAACAGCGCTCTACTTGCAAAAGCACGGAATAGAGTGCACGACGGTTCGTAAGAATTCTGAAGGAACTGGTGCCATGGGTGAAAAAACCATCGTGGACATTATTAACGCCGGTGAGATTGATTTAGTGATTAATACCCCGGTTGGCCGTGGAACACGCGCAGATGGTTGGGCAATTAGAACCGCTGCTGTGCAACGATCTATCCCATGTATAACAACGACGGCTGGATTTAGTGCTGCTGTGGATGCAATTACCTTCCTGCAAAGCAGCCCGCTAAGCGTTAAATCATTGCAAGAGTGGTTGGCTTAGATGGCTCAGATCAACAAAAGCGCTCAGCAGCTATTGACACCGATTGTTAGCAATAAAAAAGTCGGGCAATATCATCAGATAATCATTAACGTTGGCGATCTGGCAAGGCTGTGCAAACCAGGAAACTTTGTTGCAATCAATGTTGGTGGTGATACCTCCAGCATGATTTTACGGAGAGCTTTTGCCATCTCACGTGTTTCAGTAAATTCCTCATTCGGTGGCACCATGGAACTCATTGTTGCCCCACATGGTCAAGGCAGTAAGTGGTTATGTGCACAAGGTGAAGGTGTTGTCCTAGACATTGTTGCGCCGCTAGGAACTGCTTTCGGAATTCCGACTGAACCAGTTCCAGTCCTATTGGTGGGCGGCGGATATGGATCTGCGCCACTGTTTGGCCTAGCAGAAGTACTTAACGCTCGTGGTTGCAGAGTAGACATGATTTTAGGCGCAAGTACCGCCTCAAAGATTTATGCTCCGATGGAAGGCAAGCGCGCAGTGAATTCAATGCGCATTTACACCGAAGATGGATCAATGGGACAAGCAGGCCGTGTAACTGATCCAATCCCTGAAATAATCAAAGATTTGGATATTGCGGTTGTGTATTCCTGCGGTCCTATGCCGATGTTATCTGCGATCACAAAGATAACTGATGAATTCTCTGTCGTGCATCAATGTGCAGTGGAAGAGGCCATGGCTTGTGGGATAGGCGTGTGCATGACTTGCGTCTTGCCGGTTGAAAATGAGGATGGAACTGTCTCCATGCTTCGTTCGTGCATTGATGGTCCAGTGATGGATGGCTCTAAAGTTCAATGGAACTTAGTTGGTAAACATTTATGAGCAGCTTAGATTTTTCAACCACCATCGGAAACGTTTGGTTTCCGGCTCCGACATTTACCGCCAGTGGATGTGCAAGTTCAGGTCGGGAGTTGGCGCAGTTTTTCCCATTACGCGAAATGGGCGGAATAGTTACTAAGTCTGTGATGTCTAAGGTGCGCACGGGACGACCAACACCACGTATGGCTGAAACCCCGAGTGGAATGCTCAATTCAATTGGCTTACAAGGCCCAGGCATTGATGCCTTTATTGCAAAAGATATTCCCTATTTGACCGAGCAAAAAGCTCGAATAATTGTCTCGATAGCCGGAGAAACTGTCGAGGAGTATTCAACTCTTGCTAGGAAACTGCGTTCTGTTTCGGGAATAAGTGCGATTGAGGTAAATATTTCTTGTCCCAATGTTGAAAATCGAGGACTTGTTTTTGCCTGCGATCCAGAAGCTTCAAGGCGTGTTATCGATGGCGTTCGTCGAACTATTGGGGGAGAGCTTCCGATTATTGCCAAGCTTTCACCAGATGTAACTGATTTGGTGTCGATCGCTCGTGGTGTTGTTGATGCCGGGGCCGATGGTTTAGCGCTAATCAACACAGTTCTTGGAATGGTTATTAACGTTGACACGATGAGACCACATTTAGGCGGTAAGACAGGTGGACTTTCTGGTCCAGCAATTAGACCTATAGCTGTCCGTGCTGTTTACCAAGTCCATGCAGCCATGCCACAAGTTCCTATTTTAGGAATGGGCGGCGTTGCAACTGGAAAGGATGCCTTGGAAATGATTTTGGCTGGCGCTAGTGGCGTCTCAATTGGTACAGCTAACTTCGGTAATCCAACAGCAATAATGAAGATTCAAAATGAACTAAAGCAATTATTGATTGATCGCGGTTTCACCTCGCTTAAGCAAGCTATTGGATATGCGCATCGAGCAGAAACGGAAAACAACTAATGCCTAAGGCACCCATTGTTTTAGCTGTTGACACGCCAGAGCTAGCAACGGCAATTGCATGGGTAAAGGCAACTCAGGATCACGTGTCTGTTTACAAGCTGGGCCTTGAGTTTTATTTAACTTTTGGAAGTGATGGCGTCAAAGCCATCAAGGATGTTACCGATTCTGACATTTTTCTCGATTTAAAGCTCCATGACATCCCACATACTGTGCGTGGGGCCGCTAAAGCGGTTTCACATTTAGCGCCACGCTTTTTAACAGTTCATGCATCTGGTGGTGAAGCGATGATTAGGGCTGCCGTTGAATCTTCTCCTGAAACACACATAACTGGTGTGACGATATTGACCTCATTGTCAGAAGATGATGTTTCCAGTATTGGCTTTGAAAAGAATGCTCTTGATTCTGCCGTTGGTTTGGCAAGGATTGCCGTTACAGCAGGGGCTGGCGCAATTGTGTGTTCCCCTTTGGAGATTGCTGCAATTCGTTCTGCCGTCGGATCTGCTCCCATTATTATCACTCCAGGAGTTCGTCCGGCAGATACTGCAACAGGTGATGACCAAGTTCGCACCATGACTCCGAAGGCGGCTATATCTAGTGGCGCTAATTTCGTGGTCATTGGGCGTCCTATCACGCAAAGTTGGAGCCTTGGCTCCGATGCCATGCAGGAACGTGCCGCATACATCGCATCCGAACTTATTTAGATTAAGCGATAGATTTATCGCATGGGATTACCACCGCAGTTAACACCCGAGCAGCGTAAAGAAGCTTTGCTCAAAGCTGCCATCTCGCGTAAGCGTCGCGCTGAAGTGAAAATGAAGATAAAGAGCGGTGAATTTACTATTGATTCGATTTTGGAGTTGGCTGCAACAGATGAAGCCGTTGCCAAGATGCGCGTGAAGGAGTTGTTGGAATCACTTTCTGGTGTTGGCAAAGTGCGAGCACAATCCCTTATGGAGCGTCTTAATATTTCTCAAACACGTAGGATTCAAGGATTGGGACGACTGCAAATTAAGCAACTTCGCGAGGAGTTCATGAAAGTTACACACACAGTTAAGCCAGGCAAATTGATAGTTCTTTCAGGACCAGGTGGCGTGGGAAAAAGTACTGTCGCAAAGAAGCTACGTGAAGTGGATGATTTTTGGGTTAGCGTCAGTGCAACAACTCGCAAACCTCGTAGTAATGAAGTCGACGGCCATGATTACTTTTTCGTCAGTGATGAGGAATTTTCTCGGATGATTAATGAGGATGAATTTCTGGAGTGGGCTGAATTTGCTGGTAATCGATATGGAACTCCACAGAAAAAAGTTGAGCAGGCATTGCTATTGGGCAGAAATGTTTTGCTGGAGATTGAAATTGCAGGTGCCAAGCAAGTTAAATCACACCTGCCTCAGTCCGTTCTTGTATTTTTAGAGCCTCCTACCTGGGAGGAGTTAGTCGCTCGACTTGTGGCTCGGGGCACCGATAGCCCGGATAGAAGGGCTGAACGCCTCCAATTAGCCCAAGAAGAGCTAGCTGCAGCCTCATTTTTTGATGTAGTCCTGATCAATGACCAGGTCGATAGCGTGGTGGGGAAACTGATAGAGTTAGCCCATAATTAATAGCTCTTTATTAATTGAGTATTGATCAATGAAGCGGGGTACACCATGGATGGAATCACGAATCCACCGATTGACGAACTTCTAGACAAGAGTGGCTCTAAGTACAGCCTTGTTCTATACGCCGCAAAGCGCGCTCGTCAGATCAACGCCTATTACTCTCAACTAGGAGAGGGCCTGCTTGAATACGTAGGACCACTCGTTGAAACTCATGTGCACGAGAAGCCACTTTCAATCGCACTTCGCGAGATCAATGAAGGTCTTCTTACAATCGAAAACCTCGAACCAACAGCTTAAAACCTTTCCTATGTCACTTATCGGCCGTGAAGTTGTCCTCGGCGTTGGTGGCGGGATAGCAGCATATAAATCCTGTGAACTGTTGCGTCGACTTCAAGATCGCGGCTATTTGATAACTGTTGTTCCGACTCCCTCTTCTCTGAACTTTGTTGGAAAAGCAACGTGGGAAGCACTCTCTGGACGCCCGGTGAATACTCAAGTGTGGGAGAACGTTCACACAGTTCCTCATATTGCCCTGGCAGAGGCAGCCAATTTCTTTTTGATAGCACCAGCAACAGCTGATCTCATAGCCCGACTTGCTGCTGGACGGGCAGATGATCTTCTCACTAATTTAGTACTCGCATCGGATGCTCCAAAGATGTTAGTCCCTGCAATGCATCCATCTATGTGGCTAGATCCCGCAACTATTGCAAACGTTGAAACACTACGCACTCGTGGTTTCTTGATTATGGATCCAGATGTTGGCCGACTGACTGGCAAAGATTCTGGACCAGGACGTTTCCCAGAAGTTCCAGCAATAATTGAGAGATTCGATGCTGTTACTGGAAACATTCAGGACCTAAAGGGAAAGCGTGTGCTCGTTACAGCAGGTGGAACGCGTGAGGCGATTGATCCGGTTCGTTTTATTGGTAACAAATCCTCCGGTAAGCAGGGCATTGCCGTTGCACTGGCTGCTCGTAACCGCGGTGCACAGGTTCATCTGATTGCTGCAAATTTTGACACCTCGGATTTAGTGGGGATCGAAGTATCTAAAGTGGAGAGTGCTGCAGATATGCAGAGAGTCTTGTCAGAGCAATTTTCAATGTGCGACATATTGATTATGAGCGCTGCTGTTGCCGATGCCCGACCAAAGAATTCCTCCCTTGAAAAGATCAAGAAAGCACTGTTAGGTAGTATTGAATTAGAGGAAAACCCTGACCTACTGGCATCGCTTGTATCACTGAAGAAAGAACAAGTGATTGTTGGATTTGCAGCAGAGACAAAGGATCACCTGCAAGAGGCTCGCAGAAAGTTAGAGGCAAAGGGCTTAGATCTAATATATGTAAATGATGTTTCTGGCGGGGCGATATTTGGTCAGGACCAGACTATGGGTACCATTCTCTTACGCAATGATGCGGATATAGCGGTCAAGGAAGTCTCCAAAGACGCTCTCGGTAATTTACTTCTTGATCAAGCCATCCGGCAGTTAGGTTAAATATGTCAAAGCGACTTTTCACATCAGAATCAGTAACAGAGGGACATCCAGACAAGATTGCAGATGCTATTTCAGATGCTGTGTTGGATTCACTGCTTTCTCAAGACAAGAAGAGCCGCGTAGCAGTTGAAACACTCATCACAACAGGGCAAGTCCATGTTGCTGGTGAAGTTACAACTGATGGCTATGCAGATGTGATGGGAATTGTCAGAGATACCGTTCTTGATATTGGTTACGACTCATCTGACAAAGGTTTTGATGGCAACAGTTGTGGTGTTTCGATTTCGATCGGTCAGCAATCCCAAGATATTGCACAGGGCGTCGATGATGCATATGAGCACAGAGTTGCATCTGCCGTAGATCCTTTAGATCTACAAGGTGCTGGCGATCAGGGTTTAATGTTTGGTTATGCATGTGATGATACAAAGGAACTCATGCCTTTGCCGATCTGGTTGGCTCACGCACTAGCGCAGCAACTTACTAAGGTTCGTAAGTCTTGCGCCTTGCCATACCTTCGCCCAGATGGAAAAACGCAGGTAACAATTGAGTATGACGGTGATCGAGCAATAGCTCTCAACACTGTCGTCATATCAAGCCAGCACGCCGAAGAGGTCGATGTTGCAAAGAAGTTAACACCTGAGGTTATTGAGTATGTTATTGATCCAATTTTGGCCAGCATCGATCTTCCCAAATCTGATCTTCGCACTTTAATCAATCCAACAGGTCGCTTTGTTATCGGTGGACCAATGGGAGATGCAGGATTAACCGGTCGCAAAATTATCGTTGACACATACGGCGGTATGGCTCGACATGGCGGGGGAGCATTTAGTGGAAAGGATCCATCAAAAGTGGATCGATCTGCTGCATATGCAATGCGTTGGGTTGCAAAGAACGTGGTTGCTGCAGGTCTTGCGCGTCGCTGTGAAGTTCAGGTTGCATATGCAATTGGCAAAGCACAACCAGTTGGAGTTTTCGTTGAAACTTTCGGTACCGAGACCGTTCCAGTTGCGAAGATTCAAGACGCAGTACTTGCAGTATTTGATTTGCGTCCAGCTGCAATCATTCGTGATCTTGATTTACTACGTCCGATCTACTCTCTGACTAGCGCATACGGTCACTTCGGCCGCGAGCTTCCAGAGTTTGCTTGGGAAAGAACTGATCGCGTTTCCGCCCTACAAAACGCAATCAAGTAGTCGGTGGCTGCTCCGAAGCTCTTTCGATTAAAGGCTGAAGTTGCACCAGCAACTTCCGGGCCTAGAGCTTCGGTCTTGCCCTACGCACGCGTTCGAGTTGATACAGGTGTATTTCATTTAGATCAGCTCTACGATTATCAGATTCCAGAAAAACTCAGTTCTTCAATTCAGGTTGGAGTTCGGGTTCAACTACCTTTTGGTAGTCGTGAAACTGAAGGAATTGTGGTCGAGCGTGTTAGTACTCCGGAAAGAGCAGGGGATCTCAAGAGCATAACCAGAGTTCTATCAGAGATTCCTATTGCGACATTTCAGAGTCTGGATTTGATTGATCGCATTGCCAAGCATTATGCCTGCAATCCGTGGGATGTGATCCGTTCTGCGATCCCTCCACGAGTTGCCTCAGTTGATAAAACATTCATTGTCGATCAAACGCGACAATTGCATAAAGGCAAGCATTCTGTTGAATTCCAAACTCTTGGGCCGTTTAGCCAGACACATGATCAATTAGCTTCTATTGTCGCTGCCAATCGCAGCGACGGATCAGTGTTGATCATTGCTCCTGATGAGAAGGATGTGGATCTGTTTGTTAAGGCACTTCAGATGCAAGACCTGCAGACATTAAAGCTAACTGCGGCAATGCCTCGTGAAGAGAGATATCGCAACTTTCTCCAGGCGATGCATGGGCCGAACTCGATAGTAGTTGGAACCCGAAGCGCAATATTTGTGCCAGTCAAGAACTTAGCCACCTTAATTGTCCACAAGGAGTCTTCTCAAGATCATTATGAGATCAGATCTCCTGGATGGAATGCACGAAAAGTCGCTCTCATTCGAGCAGAATTTGAATCGTTGAAGTTGATTCTCACTGGTTTCTCCCCATCTATGGAGGTATCTCAGCTCATTGATGAACGCGCAGTTAAGTATTCGAATGTAAAGCAAATGGTGAACATAAGAGCATTTTCACCCAATGAAGGTGCCTTGTTGCCGGGTCGAATCTTTTCCGAAATTAAGAAGGCACTAGACAACGGTCCAGTGTTATTCATCGCACCTCGAAAAGGTTATGGAAATGCATTGCTGTGTGCTCATTGTCGAAATGTTGCATCCTGTGATTGCGGTGGTCGTCTATCAGTGTCAGCAAAAGGGAAAGCGCCTTCGTGCGTGCACTGCGGAAAAACCTTTCAATCTTGGAAGTGTTCATTTTGTAATAGAGATAAACAGTATTTAGCTGGTCGTGGAATCGAGCGCGCAGCCGAGGAGATATCTCGAGCATTTCCAGGCTTCCCTGTTGTCATCTCAGCAGGTGAGGTCATCAAGGATCGTGTGGATGCAAAGCCGGCATTAGTTCTTGCAACTGCAGGTGCGCAACCACAAGTAGAGGGTGGTTACTCAGCGGTTGTAATCTTGGACGGAATGAGGTTCTTTTCCCATACAGATTTGCGCACCCAGGAACGTGCACGTGAGTTGTTCTTTGAGACATCCTCCCTCATATCAAAAAAAGGCATAGTCCTTCTCGTTATTGACGAATCCCATCCGGTGGTTTCTGCTATTGCCCGTTGGAATGTGGCCCCGCTGATCAAAAGAGAGCTCAGTGAACGCTCTGATCTGCATTTGCCACCATCAGTTTTTTCTACCGTACTTGTCATGGAGCAATCCATTGGCATACAGATCGTTAATGGACTGAAGAAAGCTCTAACAGATGGCCGAATTCCGGAGTCAGCTCGCATATATGGGCCGACGGAAATATCTAAAGGCCAGGTAAAAGTCGTAGTACATGCGGACATAAAGGATTCGCAAGATTTAACAGATGTTGTTCACGAACTACAGCGACGACGAAGCATTGCCAAGAAGGATCTTTTCACGCTTAGAGTTGAGCCATATTCACTGTGATCGATTGGTAGACTAACGCCATGTCAATTCAAGAAATTCGATTTTTCGGTGATCCGGTGCTCACTACGCCTGCATCGATGGTTGTTGATTTTGACAAGGAATTGCGTGTACTAGTCCAAGACTTAACAGACACGATGATTGATGCTCCAGGTGCTGGTCTAGCAGCTCCACAAATCGGAGTCCCTTTGCGAGTCTTTGTATGGGATGTTGATGAAGAGTTGGGTCACCTCATCAATCCTGTCTTGACTCTGAGCGAGGAGCTTCAAGAAGGTGAGGAGGGATGTCTTTCATTTCCAGAGATCCGCTATCAAACTCCTCGTGCAATGCGAGCAGTTGCTAAGGGATTCAATATGTATGGGGAGCCAATTACTGTAGAGGGTTCTGAGTTTTTAGCTCGCGCACTTCAACATGAGACCGATCATCTCAACGGAATTTTATTCATCGACAAGTTAAGTTCAGAGGATCGAAAGTTGGCGATGAAAGAGATCAGAGAATCTGAATGGTTCAATATTGCTTCTGAACAAGGACGCACAATTCAAGTTAAAGATTCACCGCACACGATCTTCGGACGGAACTCTTAGTGCGTATCGGAGTAGCTGCTACTCCGGATGTAGCGATACCAACGTTGAATTGGTTACTGCAATCTGAGCATGAATTAGCGCTCATCATCACGCAACCAGATCGACCATCAGGTCGTGGGCGTTTGTTACAGCAATCAGTAGTCGGCACTTGGGCTCAAGAGCACGCAATACCGATCATCAAACCTGAGGGCTCACAGGAATTTGTGGGAAAGATTGAAGAGTTGGATTTGGTCTTGACCATTGGTTATGGGGTGCTACTTCCCGAGAATGTCTTGTCTCTTCCTAGAAATGGTTTTCTTAATCTGCACTTTTCACTTCTTCCCGCTTATAGAGGTGCAGCACCTGCTCAAAGAGCCTTGCAGAATGGTGATCTACAGACGGGCGTCTCGGTATTCCAATTAGATAAAGGGATGGACACTGGACCTATCTTCACGCAGAAAACTATTGCAATAGATCCAATATGGAGAAGTTTTGAGTTATTACAACACCTAGCTGCGCTAGGTCCGGAGGTTGTCAGAGCTTCCTTCGAGATGATTGCAAATGGTCAAAGTTCTAGTGAACAGATTGGCATCCCATCGTTTGCACCTAAGATCACAAAAGCGGAAGCAAAAATCGATTTCACTCAGGATTGTGTACAGATTGCTAACGCAATCCGAGCTTTCACATATGAGCCTGGAGCATGGACAGTATGGAGGGATGAGCCATTCAAAATATGTGCAACCAAACATTCAGATTTAGCGGTTGGAATACCTGGTGAGATTTCTGTAATCGATGACGCAGTCTATGTTTCTACAGGTACAAATACCTTAGAGATTCTGCGTGTTATTCCAGCTGGTAAGAAAGAGATGGATGCAATCGATTGGGCTCGCGGAGCACGTTTGATCGGTGGTGAAATTTTTGGCTGAGGCCCGCCGCAATACATTTAAGTCTCCGAAACCGGATGCTTCTCGCTTACTCGCCTTTGACCTGCTGACAGAAGTCAATCGCAACGAAGGATATTCAAACTTACTTTTACCCCAAGCTTTAAATGCGAGTTCCATGGATGATCGTGATCGCTCATTAGTGACAGAACTTCTTTATGGAACTATTCGAATGCAAGGAAAACACGACTGGGTCTTGGCCCAAATCAGCGATAGACCGTGGTCCGAGGTAGATCCTGGCATTGTTGATATCTGTCGGCTCGGTGTTCACCAAATCCATGAGATGAGAGTTCCGGATCATGCTGCTGTTGCTGCAACCGTAGAAGTAGCACGAAAGCGCATTGGTGAATCAAAGGCAAGTTTTGTAAACGCACTTTTGCGAAGTGTGACACGAAAAACGATGACAGATTGGTTTTCACCGCTAGATTCCATATCCGATCCAGTTGAACGTTTATCTCTTCAATATTCACATCCAGAGTGGATCGTTTCTTCCTATTATGATCTTTTGAAGAGCTGGGAAGAGGTAGAAGCTGCGCTGAAGATCAACAATGAGGCAGCAACTCCAACCTTGGTTTCGTGGCCAGGCTATTCAACTCAGCAAGATCTCATCGATGTTGGGGGAGAGCCAACACAGTTTTCTCCTTACGGAGTTCATTGGAAAGGTAATCCCGGCGCACTGGATTTGATTAAGTCACGAAAGATTGGCGTGCAGGATGAGGGCTCTCAGTTAGTTGCAGAGGTATTTGCAAAAGCAGCTACAGGCACAAGTTGGTTAGATATGTGCGCGGGACCAGGTGGTAAGGCAGCTCTTTTATCAAGTATTGCTCGACAACGAAGCATCACTTTTACGGCTAATGAAATTTCAGCTGCCAGAGCTGAACTAGTGAGCCAAGTTGTTCACGGGGACAGAGTTCTCGTGTCAGATGGGCGAACTATCGGTTCACTGACCGAAAAGTTTGATGCAATTTTGATTGATGCACCATGCACAGGTCTAGGTGCATTGCGAAGGAGACCAGAGGTTCGATGGCGCCGAACTTTGCAGGATTTGCGTGCTCTCACGCAGTTGCAACGTGAGCTAGTTGAGTCAGCTATCGAGGCTCTCAATCCTGGTGGAGTTCTTGGATATGCAACATGCTCTCCGCACCTGGCTGAAACAAGTATTCAAATTTCAGACATTAAGAAGAATCACTCTGATCTTGTTCAAATCGCCGTCGATGAATATTTGCCTGCAGCCCTTGATGGGGCCACCCGTGATGGAGCAATGTCGTTATGGACACACAAACACGGTACTGATGCCATGTATCTGGCGCTATTTCGAAAAGAGATTGGTTAATATTTAGCCATGACACGTGAGATTCGCATTACGCCAAGCATTTTGAATGCAGATTTCTCACGACTTGACGAAGAAATAAGGCGCATCGCCGATGTTTCAGATCTTCTCCATCTAGATGTTATGGACGATGTATTTGTTCCTAACTTCACATTTGATTTTGAGGCGGCATCTGCAATTATCAAATCTTCGGTTCTAGCAGTTGATGCACATTTAATGGTCGCAAATGTTGATGAGATAGCGGTTCAATACGCCGAGATAGGGTGCGCCTCGGTAACGATCCATGCTGAAGCTACGAAGAACATTCCACAAACTCTAAAAAATATACGCGCAGCAGGTGCTCGATCTAGTCTTGGAATTAAGCCTAATACGGATATCTCGGATTATCAGTCAGTAATTGATGATGTAGATATGTTTCTGATTATGACTGTGGAGCCAGGCTTTGGTGGTCAAAGCTTCATGGAGAACATGATGGACAAGGTGCGCCGAACCCGAGAGATGATCGGGGATAGACCTATTTGGTTGCAGGTTGATGGCGGAATTTCGATGAAAACTATCGAAATCGCTCTAGATGCAGGCGCAGACACATTTGTTGTGGGCAGTGCTGTTTTCAACGCTCCTGATCCGGCGGCGATGGTGGTATCTCTACGAGAGTTTGCAATCGCACGCGAGAACAAGTAACTCTCTAGTAAACTCACATCATGAAATCATTTGATTCTTTGTGGGCTGAGCTAAGCGAAATAGCTCTGACTCGTCCCGACGGTTCTGGCACGGTCCAAGCGTTGGATGCTGGAGTCCACAGTATTGGTAAGAAGATTCTTGAAGAGGCAGGTGAGGTGTGGCTTGCTGCAGAACACGAATCAGATGAGGCTTTGGCTGAAGAAATAAGTCAGCTTTTGTATCACCTGCAAACATTGATGCTGGCACGTGGCCTATCAATCAACGATGTTTATAAGTTCCTTTAGGAGAATTCAATGTTGCGTATAGCAGTCCCCAATAAAGGCTCATTAGCCGAAAGTTCCATCCAAATTCTCAAAGAAGCTGGATATCGACAACGCACTGATAGTCGTGACCTTGTATTGATTGATAACGATAATAGTGTTGAGTTTTACTACCTACGTCCTCGCGACATCGCTGTCTATGTTGGCTCAGGTGAACTCGAAGCAGGAATTACGGGGCGTGATCTTCTGATTGATTCGGCAGCCGAAGCAGATGAGATTTTGTCGTTGGATTTTGGCGGTTCAACATTTCGTTTTGCCGGACCAGCAGATAAAGAGTGGTCAGTTCAAGATATTGCTGGAAAACGAGTTGCCACTGCTTATCCTGGTTTAGTCGAGCACAGTCTTGCGGGTCTTGGAATTAAAGCGCAGATCGTTCGCTTGGATGGGGCTGTTGAAAGTAGCGTGAGACTAGGTGTTGCAGATGTGATCGCAGATGTTGTCAGCACAGGAAATACCCTGCGCCAAGCTGGATTAAAGATATTTGGCGAGCCAATACTGACAAGTGAAGCAGTGGTAATTGCACGCAGAAATACAGCTATTCCTGCTGAGTTGGAAATTCTTACTCGTCGCTTGCAAGGAGTTGTTACCGCTCGGCGTTATGTCTTGCTTGACTATGACATCCCCAAAGATCTTGTCGAAAAAGCGTGTGCGATTACTCCTGGTCTGGAATCACCAACAATTTCTCCCTTGCAAAAGCAAGATTGGGTAGCCGTGCGAGCCATGGTTTTGCGTAAGGAAACAAACCAAGTGATGGATGAACTATGGGCTATCGGTGCTCGCGGCATCCTTGTTACAGATATTCACGCTTGTCGTTTGTAGCTCTATTACAACCCAATCAACTCAATAACCGTCTTCAAGGATGGTTCATTAATAGCCATATCGGCAGCCTCCACAACAACAGGTTTAGCGTTAAATGCGATACTCAAACCTGCGATGGCCATCATGCCCAAATCATTTGCTCCATCACCTATTGCAACGGTGTTTTCCATCGCAACGTCACTAGCGCGGGCAAATTCTTTAAGTGCCTCAGCTTTAGCGACGCGATCTATAACAGGGCCAATCAACCCGCCAGTTAGAACTCCATCGACTATTTCAAGGGTATTTGCTTTGTAATACTTGATAGATAATCCCTGAATCATTGGTTCAATGATGTTGATGAATCCTCCAGAAACAAGTGCAACGCTATGACCCAGAGCATGGAGATTATTGACTAGATCCTCTGCTCCATCTGTCTGTGAAATCTCACCTTGCACTTGACTAATGACGCTCTCAGGCAAACCCTTAAGGAGAGCAACGCGTGCACGCAAACTGTTTTCAAAATCGAGCTCACCCCGCATTGCCGACTCAGTTATTCGAGCGACTTCACCTAGGACGCCAGCTTTTGCGGCAAGAAGTTCAATAGCCTCTTGTTGAATAAATGTTGAGTCAACATCTAGTTGAACCAATTTCTTAACAAATCCCATGTGTTTAAAGAGCTTTCACTGTCACAGTGGTTGCATCTTCAAAGCTCACAGCTGACAGAGCCGCATCTATTGCTATTTTATCTACATCAGAAATTGTGAAGCATATAGAAACTGGATCATCTGCGGTTCGAATAACTCTGACGATATTCGCACCAGAATCGGTGATTGTTTTGGCAACGAGTGCAACTGCTTGTGGGTGCAACTTCGGCGCGCTCATGTGAACTTCTAGAAGGTTGTGGGGAGTAAGTGCCAAAGCTCCTTTGCCAAACAATGTTGCGATATCAACATCTAAAGTTAGTCCGCAGGAATTAAGGTCTTCTTCGATTGCACTTTGATGAGCAGGATTAGCACCGATTAATACAGTCAGGATCAATCGGTTGTTAATGATGACTTGTTCGATATCAATCACATGCACTGCAAATGGGGCAAGGGTCTGAAAAAGAGAAGCTGCTATCCCGGGCTTGTCGGTGCCAGTTAGAAGGATTAGACCGGTGAACTGCTCTGCTTGCGCGGTATTTTCTGTCATAAGAAGGCAAGGTTATCGTGAATCACTCCTTGATAAGGCGAGGCTTTGAGGCTGGTTACTCATATAAGCACTATCTTTTGCATCTATGGGTACCACCGTTCTTAGCCTTAACGATGTCTCAGTTCGCAGAGGCGATCGAGTCATTCTGGGCCCATTGAACTTTTCCATAACCCAAGGAGAACGCTGGGTTGTCCTTGGTCCAAATGGTGCTGGTAAATCCACACTTCTGCAGATTCTTGCTACAAAGATGTTCCCGACTCAAGGCGTCGTTAAGGTTTTAGATAAACAAATGGGGATGGTCGATCTCTTTGAATTGAGAACTCGAATTGGTCTTTGCGGCTCTGTTATTGCAGAAGACATACCTTTTGATGAAACCGTCAAGGACGTTGTTCTTACGGCAGCATATGCAATCTTGGGCCGCTGGAACGAAGATTACGACCTCTGGGATGAGTCGCGAGCAATGGCTTTGCTGACCACCTTTGGTGTACGTGAACTTGGCGATCGCATCTATGGGACGTTGAGTGAAGGTGAAAAAAAGCGTGTTCAAATATCCAGAGCATTAATGACAGATCCAGAGCTTTTGCTTCTGGATGAACCAGCAGCAGGATTAGATCTTGGTGGTCGTGAAGATCTCTTGCGCAGGTTCGCTAATTTTGCAGCCGATCCCGCAGCACCGGCGACCATCCTTGTTACACACCACATTGAAGAAATACCTGTAGGAACTACGCACGCACTTCTTTTGAAAGATGGTGCAATCGCAGTTTCTGGCCCAATAGATCAAGTGATAACAACAGATCATGTTTCTGCCGTTTTTGGAACACCAATCACGGTAACACCAGACTCTGGTCGATACTTTGCCCGTGCAACTATTTGATCAACTGCACTCTGATTGGCAGAGGGTCTTAGAACCGCATAGTGAGCTGATACATCAAATTGAAGAGAAGTTAACTGGTGTTGAAGTAGCACCAGATTTTCAGCATATATTTCGCACGCTAACGCGGCCAATCAACTCGACTCGCGTTGTCATTTTTGGGCAGGATCCATATCCCACGAAGGGTCATGCTCATGGACTTGCTTTCTCAGTAGATAAGTCAGTTTCTCCCTTGCCACCATCTCTTCGAAATATCTTCAAGGAACTCGAAACAGATTATGGAGTGAACAGAACCAAGGGTGATCTTTCAGATTGGTTTGATCAAGGTGTATTGCTAGTTAATCGGCTTCTAACTACCGAGTCTGGCACCTCACTGGCGCACAAGGATCTTGGTTGGCAGGTCATAACGGATGCGGTTGCCCAGGAGTTAGGGCAAAATAATGTTGTTGCAATGTTGTGGGGAAAAAATGCTGGGGAGCTATCGCATTTCTTTCGCCCTGAATGGCGTATTGAATCGGTCCATCCAAGTCCGCTTTCGGCATATCGTGGTTTCTTTGGTTCAAAGCCGTTCTCTAAATGCAATGAGATTTTGATTCAAAATGGGATCAGCCCCATACGTTGGTAGTTGTTGAGGGCAAGCAAAAGGCCCCCGGTTTCCCGAGGGCCTTTTGTTATGAAGTTTTTCTAGCCAACCCAAGCGTTAATTGGTGATGACAAGAAGTAGATCATGAATAGCCCTGATACTAGGAGAAGAAGTGGGTGTACTTCTTTTCCACGACCCTGAACCAAGCGAATGACCACGTGGGTAATGAATCCTGCGCCAATACCTACTGAGATGTTGTAAGTAAATGGCATCAAGATGATTGTTAAGAATGCAGGAATACCAATTCCTAGATCATCCCAACCGATGTTCTTGATCTGGGACATCATGAGGAATCCGACAATGATTAGAGCTGGTGTTGCAGCCTCATAAGGAATGATTGCAACAAGAGGAGCTAAGAATGTTGTTAGCAGGAATGCAATTCCTGTAACAATCGAAGCAAGGCCAGTTCGTGCACCTTCGCCAACACCTGCAGCTGACTCGATGTAGCTAGTATTAGAAGAAATACCAGCGGCACCACCTGCAGCTGCTGCTACAGAGTCAACCAACAAGATCTTCTGGATGTTGTCAACGTTGCCATCTTTGTCAGCTAGTCCGGATTCATGACCGATAGCTGTAACTGTTCCGACTGTGTCGAAGAAGTCTGAAAGAAGCAATGTGAAGAGAAGCAGAATTGCAGCAACCAATGTAACATTGTCAACGCTAAATGCTCCGAATAGATCGAACTGTCCCGTGAAATCGAACTTTGGAACGGCAACGATTTCTGTTGGAACTGCAGGAATACCTAGTTGCCAACCGCCATCAACGATGGTTGGTGGATTTCCTGGAGTGAAGTTTGGTTTGATGTTAAACGCCTGCTGGATACCGATAGCTAAAGCGGTTGCTGAAGCGATTCCAATGAGAATCGCGCCCTTAACCTTACGGACCATCAGTGCAATGATGAGAAGTGTTCCGAATACGAATACCACTGTTGGCCAACCAACTAGATTTCCGTTAACTCCTAGGCCAACTGGTACTGGACCAGAAGCCGTGCGACGAACGAAACCTGCATCAACTAGGCCGATAAGAGCAATGAATAGCCCAATACCTACTGAAATTGCAATCTTGATTTGAGGTGGAACTGCCTTAAATACTGCAACACGGAAGCCAGTCAAAACTAGGACCAGGATGATTAGGCCCTCAAGAACAACAAGGCCCATGGCAGCTGCCCATGTCATCTGCGAAGCGATACCAACTGCTACGAATGTATTAAGACCCAAGCCTGTTGCAAGTGCAAGAGGGTAGTTGGCAACAGATCCCATAAGAATTGTTAGCACACCTGCTACTAGCGCAGTTGTTGCGGCAACCATTGCTGGTGCGGGAGCAGCTCCACCAAAGAGGAACTGACCATTTGCATCAGGTGAGTACGCCAAAATAATTGGGTTGAGGGCAACGATGTATGCCATTGTGAAGAAGGTAACTAGTCCGCCTCTAACCTCTTGGGCTATTGATGAACCTCGTTCTGAGATTTTAAAATATGAATCCAGCATGAATTGAGCCTTTCTGATTTTGTTAACGGGGGTGTTTGCGACCCCGTGTGCGTAAAGGGCGCACAACCCTGGGAAGATGCAGTGAGTCTATGGGCTACTTAGAGGTAACTCTTGAAACGACTCCCAGAGAAATTGCGATTGATTGACCTATTAATGTGGCAAACATGAGCGTGCCTAGGCCCACCGTGCCACCTAGAAGCCAACCAGCAACTAAGACCGTGCCCTCTATGCCTAACCGAACTCTGCCAATACGGATGCCGGACTTGTTGTGGAGCGCTGTCATCAAGCCATCTCGCGGACCAGGTCCTAGGCCACATGTTATGTACAAACTAGATCCAATTCCAACCATCGCTATACCTACCAGGCAATAAACAATGCCAAACAAGTATGAATCCTGGGCCGGAAATATCGTGACACCAACTTGAATTGCAAGTGCGATGAGAGCGATGTTCGACAAAGTTCCAAATCCAGGCTTTTCCTTTAATGGAATCCAAAGAAGTAACACAAGTGTGCTGATGGCAAATGTTGACCACCCCATCGTTATATCCAAACGATTGGAAATACCTTGAGCTAATACAGACCATGGCGCATTACCGATCTGACTTTGAATGAGTAAAGAATCCCCAAGTCCAAAAACAAACAAACCGAAAAATAGAACACCAGTACGAAGAGGGGAGAGGTCCCATCGTGATGTTCCGGTCCACGGAGTAACTGGAACTGTTTTATGAGGACGCAAGAACTCTAGAAAAGGATTGGACATTGCATGAGTATAATCAGCATATGTTTCCGGGTGCAGGCACAATCATAAATATCATCACCATTATCTCTGGTGCCTCATTGGGTGTGCTCGTTGGCAATCGCATGAAAACACGAACTAGGACTCTTCTGACCGACGTTCTAGGTCTGGTAACTCTTTTGGGTGCTGGTTCTGCGTTGATCCCATTGTGGTCAGATAGATATGTGCAAGCACTCCCGAAAGGCTGGACCTTACTCGTTGTCCTTGGTTCACTCTTGATTGGCGGACTGATCGGATCCGCTCTCAAGCTTGAAGACAAACTAGATTCACTCGGAGAGAGTTTGCGAATAAAGTTCAAAGCTTCTAGTGATTCACCCTTTGTTGAAGGCTTTGTCGCCGCATCACTTCTTTTCGCCATTGGACCATTGGCAATATTGGGAAGCATCAGCGATGGCATGGGCACGGGAATAGATCAATTAATTTTGAAAAGCACACTCGACTTTTTTGCCGCCATGGCTTTTGCAACATCTCTAGGGTGGGGAGTAGCAGTCTCAGCCATTCCAGTTGGCATATATCAAGGGGTTTGGACTCTTATCGGTTTTGGATTAGGCGAAATTCTAGATGGCTACCAGGTAGATGCTATGACCGTAGTTGGCGGAATAATGCTTATTTGCATCTCACTGAGATTGCTCAACATCAAAAATGTGGCCGTTGGAAATCTTTTACCAGCACTTGCTATCGCACCGATTTTTGCTTTAGTGGTTCATTCGCTTTAATAGTGGCGTATGTACGAGATTGAGCTGCTACTCCTTGAAAGGTAGCGGAATCGATGATGTGTGAGCGGCCCCTGATACACGCGCAGTTACCTGGCGCATATGGTGCCTGCGGCACAATACTTCATAAGCAACATCAGCGCCTGTTGATACATCTCCAACAACAACCTGTTCTCCCTCGACAACCATGACTCCACCAATTGTGCGGGCATTATGTGTGGCACGTGATCCACACCAACATAAAGCTTCAACCTGAAGGGTGTTCACACGATCTGCAAGTTCTACCAATCGAGCAGAGCCAGGAAAGAGTTTGGTTCTAAAATCTGCCAAGATGCCAAAAGCAAAAACATCAATACTTAGTCCATCTACGATTCGGGCTAGTTGATCGATTTGAACACTTTCATAGAACTGTGCTTCATCACAAATAATGTAATCAATTCGCTCGCCCATGGATAGTTGATCCACAACGAGTTTATGTAAATCCATTGACGGAGTAACTTCGATGGCAGGGCTCGAAAGTCCCAAGCGACTAGATATCACGCCGGTACCAGCACGATCATTATTGGTAAATATCAGCCCTGTTCGCCCGCGGCTCTGATGATTATGGGCTGTTTGCAATGCAAGAGTGGATTTTCCACTGTCCATTGTCCCGCAGTAATAAATCAACTCAGCCATGGAACGCATCTTGCCATAGCTCTAGGAAAATAGCCCTTTTTCCAAAAGTGCAGCTTCGAGTTGTGGCTTTAAAGCCAGAGCGGCGGCAACAGAGATATGCGATGCATCACGATAAACAACGTAACCATCTTGAATAGCAAGGCATTGATCCGAACACAGCCACGGAGTCGGATCTATCTTTTGGAATCCGTTGATTATTTTGACAGGGGTCTCTTGAGTTGTGTTGCAGGATTTAACATCCTTAGATGCCAAACAATTAGGAATATCCCTTTGTGGCCGAGGAGTGTCACTGATGTAGATCAGGTGGTCTGACAATCCTCGCAGAGAACTAAGTAATCGGATTTGCCCGTCTCTCCACCACTTGCTTTCACTTGGATAGCCACTTGGTGGAGAGAAATATTGGAAGCTACTCATTATTACTGCCTCGGGACGCAGTTGCTTAATCCTGTCTATTGCGTAATCACGCCATTTCTCGCAATGAATGTTCTTATAGGCGCCTTGGTCGGCGCGTGGTACGTCAACAGATGGACATGCTGACTTGGTTAAAGAAACAAGTTTATAACCACGTTCATTTGCTAACTGTTCTAAAGCAGGAAACCATTGAGCTGCATGAGAATCTCCATACAGAACAATTGACTTCTTAGAACCCTTGTCACCGTAGATGCATTCACCAGACTTAGTTTCACCATAGTTTGAATGGCAATCATCACCATAGACGGCGGGCTTTTGCATCACATCGACGAGATTGAACTTGTAGTCAGTTCCTCTAACGCTGATCATTGAAGATGAAGTGGAGGCGATCACAAGGCCTGCAACAAGGGAAACTATTGTGGTGACACCAAACAAAAGATAGATCTTCTTGCCAGCAATCTTCTTGTGTCGTATCGGTTGCTCAATGTATTTGCTGGTGAAATGAGCCAAAACGATCGTTAACAGAATGCAGAAAATACGTTCCCGGATGCGTAATGGTCGGCCAAGTGCGCTACTTGGCAGAACTAATGCCGGCCAATGCCATAGGTATAGCGGATAGGAAATCGTACCCAGCCATTGGGCGATGCGATTGTTGCTCAGATCATTAAATGCACGAGGCCATATCGCTATCGATCCAATGAGTGCGACAGTTGATAGAACTGGTAGCAGTGCATTGATCCCTGGAAATGCGGTGTTCTCATCAAACCGGAAGCAGGCAATGGCTATTCCAATGACACCTAACCACGGAATGTATCTATTTTTCCAGAATGTTTCGGGAACGAAAAGAAGTAGAGCACCAAAGCCAAGTTCCCATGCTCTAGTTGGTAGTGAATAGAAGGCCCAAATTGGTGAAGTTTGAGTTTGATAAATAGAAAGAAGCAAAGAGAGAAAACTAGATATAGCAATGCCATAGAAAATAGCTCGCTTGCCGTATCTGGAAAGGAAGAGGATGAAGATTGGCCAGATGATGTAGAACTGTTCTTCCACCGCCAATGACCAGTAATGGATAAAGGGGGATGGCGTGGCATCTAGATTTTGGTAATCATTTTGCCACCAGGCAAATAGGTAATTGGAGACATAGGTTGCCGCCGCGAAGAGATCACGACCAAGGGCGTCTCGGGTAATAGCTGGAAGGACAAACATGCCTACAATTGCAGTAACAAAAAGAACAAATACAGAAGTCGGAAGTAAGCGTTTTATGCGGCGCTGATAAAAAGAATGGAGATCCAATGTGCCCGTATTTTCGATCTCTCGAAGAATTAACCCAGTAATCAAAAATCCAGAAATCACATAGAAAATGTCTACACCAATAAAACCGCCCGGAAGCAATCTGGCATGAAATATTGTTACAAGGAGAGCAGCTAAGGCTCTTAAACCTTGAATTTGAAGTATGCGCACCTCTAGGAAACTACCAACGATGTAACAGGGATATTTGGATACTTCGCGGCAAGTGTTGCTCTTCCCGGTAGGCCATCAATTTCAAGAAGTGCTAGAACATGAATGACTTCAGCGCCTAAACGATGCATTAACTCAATTGCAGCCCCGATAGTTCCACCTGTTGCGAGCACATCGTCAATGAGCAAAACTTTTGATCCTTTTGATACGGCGTCCACGTGGACTTCTAAAGTGTCGGAGCCGTATTCGAGTCCATAGGATTCTGAAATTGTGTTGTGTGGAAGTTTTCCAGCTTTTCGAATGGGCACAAAACCACTGTGTAGTTGATTTGCAACCGCGGAGGCAAAGATGAATCCTCGGGCTTCTATTCCAGCAATAAGTGTTGAAGAGTCGGCATAGCTTGCAAACTTTTCAGTGATGGCTACAAATGCTTCTCCATGTGCCAAAAGTGGGGTGATGTCTTGAAATCTGATTCCTGGTTTTGGGTAGTCAGGGATTTCGCGGATGAGCAACAAGGCGTCATCAATTTTCATGTGTCCGAGAGGGGACTTGAACCCCTAATCCCTTGCGGGAACTAACACCTCAAGCTAGCGCGTCTGCCAATTCCGCCACCCGGACTAAGTGTTCGGAAAGAATAGCAATCAGGTGAGAGAATAGCGAAATGACCACAACGACACACTCAGAATTAGAACTAGAAGCCATTCGCATTTGCCAAGAATTGATCCGCATCCCTAGCGTGAATTTCGGCGATGGAAAAGGTGATGAGAAGGCGGTTGCAGCACACGTTGTGAAGTTGCTCAGTGAAGTGGGTATTGAATCTCAAACATATGAATCAGCACCTGGTCGTTGCAATGTGATTGCTCGTATCAAAGGCTCTAATCCAAACCGACCTGGATTAGTTGTTCATGGTCACTTAGATGTTGTTCCGGTTAACGCTGATGATTGGTCGGTTGATCCTTTTTCTGCAGAGATCAAGGATGGATTTATTTGGGGTCGTGGGGCTGTAGACATGAAGAACATGGATGCGATGATCATCGCAACAGTTCGTGACTGGGCTCGCACAGGTTATGTTCCAGAGCGCGACATCGTGTTGGCATTTTTTGCTGATGAAGAGGCTGGAAGTATTTTCGGTTCACATTACATGGTCAAAAATCATCCTGAAGTATTTGCTGGTTGCACAGAAGCGGTTTCAGAAGTTGGTGGCTTTTCAGTAACAGTATCTGGCGGAAAACGCTTGTATCTGATCGAAACTGCTGAAAAGGGAATCCACTGGATGCGATTGATCGCAGATGGTCGCGCGGGTCACGGTTCCATGATGAATGAGGCAAACGCCGTTACTCGTTTAGCTGAAGCTATCGCCAAGATTGGTCAGTACGAATGGCCGCAGCGCTATAGCAAAACGGTGAAAGCCTTTTTCAAACGGATTGCAGATGAGACTGGCAAGCCATACAACGAAGAGGATCTTCGCCCATTGCTCGATGAAATCGGTTTTGCTTCAACCATGATCGGTGCGACATTGCAGAACACAGCAAACCCAACGATGTTAGAGGCTGGCTATAAAGCAAATGTCATCCCAGGTTCGGCAAGTGCTGTTGTGGATGGTCGGTTCATTCCAGGATTTGAGGATGAACTCAATGAAACTATCAAGTCATTAATCGGTGAGAACGTAAGAGTTGAAACTATCACTCGTGACAAAGCGCTAGAAGTACCTTTCGAAGGTGATCTCGTTGAAGCGATGTGTAATGCATTGATTAAAGAAGATGCCGTCGCAATCCCTGTTCCTTATGTAATGAGTGGGGGAACGGATAACAAGGCACTTGCTGACCTTGGAATTATTGGTTATGGCTTCTCACCATTGAAATTGGAAGCAGACTTTAACTTTACGGCCATGTTCCACGGCGTTGATGAGCGAGTTCCTATTGAGGGTCTTGCATTTGGCGCACGAGTTCTCAAAGAGTTTCTAGAAAACGCCTAAGCACTCACATCGTTGAGTGCATTGCGAACGATCTCTGGCAATGAAATCTCTTCGCTCTTTAGAACGCCGCGAAGTTGTGCACCGGTGCGTGCTCCGATGAGTGAGGTTGTAACCCCTGGTGCATCTCTTACCCATGCGAGCGCAACTTCTAATGGGGAATAACCCAGACCTTCAGCAGCAACTGCGACAGCTTCAACTATTCGAGCTGATCGGTTATCTAGATACGGTTCTATGTGTTTAGCAAAGTGCGGGGCAGCACCACGAGAATCACTAGGGATTCCTTTGCGATATTTGCCAGTTAATACACCTCTAGCAAGTGGTGCCCAAGCCAGAAATCCAACGCCACATTCTTGTGCGGCATCTAAGACTTCCTCTTCTACAGTGCGGTTAAGCAATGAATACTCATTTTGGACTGTAGTAAGCGGTGCTTTCATAGAGTTGGACTGTTGTTTTGTAGCAGCACGGGCTATCTGCCACCCAGAGTAGTTACTAATTCCGACATAGCGCGCTCTGCCCGTTGTGTAGGCATAATCAAGAGCTGACAAAGTGTCATCTAAAGGAGTTGAATCATCCCAGGCATGAATCTGCCAAATATCTACAAAATCTGAATTGAGACGGGCTAGCGAACGATCAAGCTCTGCGATCAAGGAATGCCTAGAAGCATCAATTCTTCGGACACCATCAGTAAATCCGATTCCAGCTTTCGTTGCGATAACCACTTCATCACGATTGAACAGGGTTCCGATGAGTCCGCCAATTACACGTTCACTATCACCATCACCGTATGTCGAAGCTGTATCAATAAAGTTGCCACCAGCATCTAAAAAGGCGCGACATTGGTCAGCGGCCTCTATTTCATCGGTGTCCCGGCCCCATGTCATCGTGCCAAGACCCAAGCGCGAGAGGGTAAGTCCGCTCGTACCTGCTCTGCGCTTTTCCATGGGGCGACCCTAGCAAGTGCAATGGTGAAAAGCTGCGATAGCCTTTGATTTATGCGATTGGTTTTGATCAGACATTCACACTCCGAAGCCAATGCTGCCGGGATCCTTTCAGGACGATTACCAAATGTGCACCTTTCCGAAAAAGGGTTGGCGCAATCTGAGCAACTGGCGGTTCGATTAGGCAATTTCCCGGTATCAAATCTACGCATCAGTCCCATGGAACGTTGCTTTGAAACTATTTCTCCGTGGATCAATTCAATTGTGATGCCTAACAACCCACGATTTGAACCGATCATTGATGAAGAGCTTACTGAGGTCGATTACGGACTATGGAGCGGCAAGAAACTATCTATTTTAAGTAAGAACAAATTGTGGAAAACTGTTCAAGAATCACCGAGTCGAATGTATTTCCCTAAGGGCGAAGGAATTGCTCAGATGCAGTCCAGGGCGATGACATCGGTACATCAGGCAGTTTCTTCAAAAGCAAAGGGCTCTGCCGTGATTGTCAGTCACGGTGATGTCATCAAATCCATAGTTGCCTCCGCACTAGGAATGCATCTTGACGATTTCCAGCGAATTGTTATCGATCCCGCATCAATTTCAATTCTGGATTACTCAACTATGAAACCACGCGTTCTGCTGCTTAATGACTCTCGCGCAGTTGTTACAGATCTCCTTGTTGCTCCTAAAAGAGCAAAGAACCTTCTTGGTGGTGGTTCTGGTCGATGAGGTATGAGTTTGCACAACCCGATCGATTCGTAGCTGGAACAGTAGGCCAACCAGGGGAGCGCGCCTTCTATCTGCAGGTTAGGTCTGGTTCACGATTGGTATCGGTTGCGGTTGAAAAAGCACAAGTACAGGCGATAGCTGCCCGTCTTGAGGTAATGATTGCCGAAATCCGTAAATCAAGCCCCTTGCTAGGAATAGAAAAACTAGCAGTAGATGATGCACCTTTGGAATCTCCCATCGACGCAGAGTTTCAGGTGGGTGCAATATCTTTTGCCTGGAATGAAGAAATTGGATTGATCAGCGTCGAACTATTTGAATTAGAAGATGATGAAGAGGATTCTGAAGGTGATGTAGTTGAACTCACCATCAGTGTTGCTATGGCCGTTGCTTTTGTTACTAGATCTAAGGCGGTAGTAAATGCGGGCCGCCTTCCTTGTCCTTTCTGTGGAATTCCTATCGATCCACGTGGTCACCTATGTCCGAGGGCAAATGGTTACAGACGATAACTTCCAGACATTAACAAGTGGTGAGTTAAGCGTGACTGGCCGCTTGGTGGATGCATCCAATGCGACGTTGTATGCAACAGCAACTCTTGAAGATGAGGCGATCACATGTATTTATAAACCAATAGCAGGCGAGCGTCCGCTCTGGGACTTTGCTGTTGGTTGCTTAGCACACCGAGAATACGCGGCGTATCTGGTGAGCAGTCATCTTGGTTTTGATTTGGTTCCACTGACTATCTTGCGAGATGGTCCATATGGCTTTGGAATGGTTCAACAATGGATTGACATTGATGAATCCATAGACCTTGCAAAGTTTTTTTCAACTGATCATCCCAGGTTGAGAGCTATGGCACTTTTTGATGCAATCATCAATAACACTGATCGCAAAATTGGTCATCTACTACCAATAGATAATGACAATGTTTTTGGATGTGACCATGGAGTGACCTTTCACACCGAAGACAAATTACGCACTGTTTTGTGGCAATGGGCTCAAGAGCCATTTACCCCAGGGGAGATAGAGCTGCTACAGAAGGCGAAAGTGGAGTTATCTGGACAGCTAGGAGATTTGCTCGAGCCACTTCTGACACAAGAGGAGATTGAACAAACACAGCGCAGAGTTGCAGATCTTTTGGCTAGTGGAACTTTCCCCTTGCCAAATCCCGAGTGGCCCGCGGTCCCGTGGCCCGCTTTTTAATTTAGGATTACGATACAGACATGAATTCGTGGAGTCAGGTTGCAATCCCGTCTATAGATTCCATAATCAGGTGGCCAGCTTTGATTCTTACTGATTCATCAACGGGTAAGAAAGCACCCCTTGAATCAAAGCCCGCCTATCGAATGTATGTGTGTGGAATAACCCCATACGATGCAACGCACCTTGGTCACGCTGCAACCTACTTAACGTTTGACTTGATCAATCGATATCTTCGCGCCACCGGTTCTGAGGTTCGATATGTTCAAAACATTACAGATATTGATGATCCCTTATTGGAACGTGCGCATAGAGATGGAATCGACTGGAAAGATTTAGCGCACCAACAGATTGATCTGTTTCGAAACGATATGGTCAACTTAAGAGTGATCCCGCCGGCACATTACATAGGCGCAGTGGATGCAATTCCTTTAGTAACACAAACTATCGAACAACTTTCAACCAAGGATTCTGTCTACCAAGTAGACCAGGATCTTTACTTCAAGGTTCATGCTGATCCGCACTTTGGCGAACGCTCCCATCTTTCAACAGAAAAGATGTTAGAGATATTTTCAGAACGTGGAGGAGATCCAACGCGAACAGGAAAGGCTGATCCGCTGGATTGCTTAGTGTGGATGTCACAGCGTCCAAATGAGCCTGGTTGGCCTTCTCCATTTGGTGTTGGTCGCCCCGGTTGGCATATTGAGTGCACCGCAATCGCCATCCAATACCTTGAACCTGCTACTCATGAAGATGCATTGATCGATATTCAAGGTGGTGGATCAGATTTGATTTTCCCTCATCATGAAATGTGCGCATCCCAGGCACAAGTGCTTTCAGGAAAGCCTTTAGCTAGCACCTACGTCCATGCAGGAATGATTGGGCTAGATGGTGAAAAGATGAGTAAAAGCAAAGGTAATTTAGTTTTTGTTTCTAAGTTAGTTTCAGATGGCCGTGATCCAATGGCTATCCGTTGGGCCCTGATGCAGAGTCATTACCGAAGTGACCGCATGTGGACCGAAGATCTTTTGATAACTTCTGAAAAAGAAATATCAGCACTGCGCAAAGCACTGAAGCAACAAGAAGTAGCACCTACGCAAGCTTTGATTCAACAAATTATCGATTGCTTGGCAAATGATTTAGATACTCAATCACTAATCCAAGCTGTAAACATTTGGGTTAATCAAACAAATGCTGGTGTTACAGGCGGGGATCCAAAATCTTTGATAGCTGTTATGGACGCTCTGATTGGGATCAGGGTTTAATCTTCGCTTTGTCGTCGTAAGTAACGTTCAAATTCTTTAGCAATCAAATCTCCCGAAACATCCGGCAGTTCGGCCGCATCCTTACTCTCCTCAAGTGCTTTCACGTACTCTGCAACATCTGTATCTTCGGCCGCTAGTTCATCGACAGATTTTTCCCAATCATCCGAATCAACTTGCAAGGGTCCGAGGGGGATTGATATATCAAGAAAATCTTCGAGTGAATTAATTAACGCTAAGGATGCTTTTGGAGAAGGGGAATTTGAGGCATAGTGAGGCACGGCTGCCCATAGTGAAATCGCATCTATGCCGCGTCGCATGCAGCCATCTTGAATAATTCCGAGAATTCCAGTTGGACCTTCATACTTTGAAACTGAAACGCCAAGTCGATCTGCAATGTTTGGGTGGCCACCTGTGCCAGTAACTGTGATCGGACGAGTGTGCGGAGAATCTGCCAGCAGTGAACCAAGAGTGATCACCAGTGATACTTCAAGATCATCTGCTAGATCCAAAAGATCCGAAGTGAACTTTTTCCAACGCATTGATGGTTCAACACCTGTGACAATAACTAGGTCGCGCTTCATAGAGGGGATGGCTAATCCAAACACTTGAGTACCAGGCCATGTGATGCTTCGGATCGATGAGTCATCTATCGAGACTTGAGGTCTATTTACTTGAAAGTCATAGAAATCTTCAGCTTCCACATCAGCAATCAACTGTGGAACCACATCATCATCTTTTTCACGCCAAGCCGATAACAAGTGTTCCAAAGCACCTGAAGCACCTTCTGCAGCATCGTTCCAGCCAGTAAAGGCAACGATCATTACAGGGTCGCGCAGCAGCGGTATGTTATGAATCTCCACGCCAGCAACCTTACGGTAACCTTCGGCAGATGAACACGCCGAAAAAAGCAGAAGGATTGCTCCGGCGCACCCTTGCCGAACGGGTAGTAATCGCCGATGGCGCTATGGGCACGATGCTTCAAGCAGCTAATCCTTCCCTTTCAGACTTTGAAAATCACGAGGGTTGTAACGAGGTTTTAAACGTCAGCCGCCCAGACATTGTCCGTTCTGTGCATGAGGAATACCTATCTGCAGGTGTTGATGCGATTGAAACAAATACCTTTGGTGCGAACTGGTCCAATTTGGCCGACTATGGAATAGAAGATCGAATTTACGAACTGGCTTTTGCTGGGGGAAAGATTGCGCGAGAAGCAGCAGATGCCTTCTCCACACCTGACAAGCCGCGTTTCGTTTTAGGTTCGCTCGGACCCGGTACAAAACTTCCAAGTCTTGGTCACACGACCTACGACAACCTCAAGATCGCTTACTACACCGCAGCAAGGGGTTTGGCTGATTCGGGTTGTGATGCGCTACTGGTTGAAACTTCGCAAGATCTATTGCAGGTAAAGGCAGCGGTTAATGGTTGCCGACAAGCAATTGATGAAGCAACACACGACATTGTTTTAATCGCACAAGTAACGGTTGAAACAACCGGAACAATGTTGATGGGTTCTGAAATTGGTGCAGCACTTAACGCGCTAGAGCCTATGGGGATAGATTTGATTGGCTTGAACTGTGCCACTGGCCCTGCTGAAATGTCTGAGCACCTTCGTTACTTAAGTAAGAATGCGAAAGTTGCAATTTCGGTAATGCCTAATGCTGGCTTGCCGCAGCTAGGTCCAAATGGGGCGACATATCCACTGAAGCCAAATGAATTGGCAACAGCACTTGACGGATTTGTTACTGATTACGGAATCTCTTTAATTGGTGGTTGTTGCGGAACTACACCGGCTCATATGGCATCAGTTGTTGAGAAATTGAGTAAAACAAAGATTTCAGTTCGAAAGCCAGCGCTCGACCCTGGCGCATCATCTCTCTACCAATACGTTCCTTTTAGACAGGACAAGACATACCTTGCTATCGGAGAACGAACCAACGCCAACGGTTCACGCGCCTTTCGGGATGCGCTACTAGCTGAAGATTGGGAGAAGTGCGTTGAAATCGCACGTGATCAAATCCGAGATGGCGCACATATGTTGGATCTGTCTGTTGATTATGTCGGACGAGACGGCGCTGCAGACATGAGTCAGATCGCATCACGTTTTGCGACAGCAAGTACTTTGCCGATCGTTCTAGATTCGACTGAACCCAATGTTTTAAAGGCTGGGTTAGAACACCTTGGTGGTCGATGCGTAATCAACTCGGTCAATTACGAAGATGGAGATGGTCCTACTTCACGATTTGCAAAAATTATGCCTCTGGTCAAAGAACATGGCGCAAGTGTTGTTGCTCTGACAATTGATGAAGAGGGTCAAGCTCGAGATGCTGAATGGAAGCTTCGGGTTGCAAGGCGCTTAATCAACGATTTACACGATAACTGGGGCATGAATATCGGCGACATCTTGATCGACTGTCTGACATTTCCTATTGCAACGGGACAAGAAGAAACTCGTAAAGATGGAATTGAAACCATTGAGGCAATCAAAAGGCTAAAAATGGAGTTCCCTGAAGTGCAAACAACTTTGGGCGTGAGCAATGTTTCCTTTGGTTTAAATCCCGCTGCGCGAGTAGTTCTTAACTCTGTTTTCTTGCATGAATGCGTTCAGGCGGGACTTGATTCGGCAATTGTCCATCCTTCAAAAATCACACCTATGGCCCGAATTGATGAACGCCAAAAGCAGGTGGCCCTTGATCTCGTGTATGACCGCAGAGTTTTTGATGGTGATGAGTGCACATACGACCCACTTCAAGAGTTCTTACAGTTATTTGATCGGGTTGAGCTAGCCACTAGCAAAAATGCTCGAGCCGAAGCACTTGCTGCACTACCTCTCTTTGAGCGTTTGCAGCGTCGAATTATCGATGGTGAAAAAGTAGGCCTGGAAGACGATCTGAAATCTGCCATGGATGAAGGCATGCCACCACTGGAAATTATTAACTCACACTTGCTTGAGGGAATGAAGGTAGTAGGAGAGCTGTTTGGAAAAGGCGAAATGCAACTTCCTTTCGTTCTTCAAAGCGCTGAAGTGATGAAGACAGCTGTTGCAATGCTGGAACCATTCATGGAGAAGACAGGCGATGAAGGTCGCGGAACTATGCTTCTGGCAACGGTGCGCGGAGATGTGCATGACATCGGAAAGAATCTTGTTGACATTATTTTGACCAACAACGGATATCGCGTGGTCAACATCGGTATCAAGCAAACAGTCAATCAGATTATTGATGGTGCAATAGAGAGTAATGCCGACGCTATTGGAATGAGCGGGCTACTCGTTAAATCAACAGTAATCATGAAGGAAAACCTTGAAGAGTTAACTGCCCGCGGTTTAGATCAACGTTGGCCAATTGTTTTGGGTGGGGCAGCATTGACACGTGCCTACGTTGAGCAAGATCTGGCAGCAATATTTCCTGGTGAGGTGCGCTATGCGCGAGATGCCTTCGAAGGTTTGCGTTTAATGGATGCGATCATGGCGGTCAAACGTGGGGAAGAAGGTGCTGCTTTGCCCCCACTTCGTGAGCGACGAGTAGCAAACACAAGAATTAAATCTGAAGAAGCACCAGTTGATACCAGTCGTAGTGATGTTGCTTCTGATAATTCGATTCCTAATCCACCGTTTTTTGGTTCCCGTGTTGTCAAAGGAATTCAGTTATCTGATTACGCAGGGATGCTAGATGAGCGGGCACTGTTTGTTGGACAGTGGGGACTCAAAGGTAACCGTGGAGAGTACGAAACCATGGTTGAAGATGAGGGACGTCCGCGTCTTCGTGCACTTATTAACGAGGTTCAATCCAAGGGTTGGCTCAATGCAGCCGTCGTTTATGGATACTTCCCTTGCTATAGCGAGGGAAATGACTTGGTCATTCTTCATCATGAAGGCGAAGACAAAGGAAAAGAACGTATTCGTTTCTCATTCCCACGTCAGAGCCGAGATCGTCGCCTCTGCATTAGTGATTTCTTTGCCTCTAAGGAATCAGGAAAGACTGATGTTGTTGCTTTCCATGTCGTCACAATGGGTTCTACCGTCAGTGAAGCTGCGGCAAAGTTATTTGCTGACAATAACTACCGTGAATATTTAGAGCTACATGGCCTATCCGTGCAGCTTACTGAGGCGTTAGCTGAACATTGGCATGCACGTATGCGTGAAGAGCTGCAGGTTAAGTCTGAAGATTCATCTGATCTGCAAGGGATTTTGGACCAGGGATATCGCGGCTCTCGGTACTCCTTTGGATATCCAGCATGTCCTGATCTTGAGCAACAGGTTCAGTTGTGTGAATTACTGGAGCCATCAAGAATTGGTGTGGAACTGTCTGAAGAATTCCAATTACACCCAGAGCAATCAACCTCTGCGATTATTGTTCATCATCCTGAGGCAAAATACTTCAATGCTAATTAGTTTCACACATGAGTGATTTTTTCGACGCAGTCTTTTTTGATATGGATGGCCTCATGGTTGACTCTGAACCAGAGTGGTTGTTATCTGAAATAGAGGTAACTGCGCCATTTGGTTATACCTGGGTAGAACAAGATCAGGTGGCATGCCTTGGGGGACCACTGTCTAAGGTGGGTCAATATATGTTTGATAGGTGCGGAAAAGTTGAATCACCGCAGTTCTTCACACAATCACTCATTGACACACAAGTGGCAAGAATGCGTGGCAATACCCCAACTATGCCGGGGGCGATCGAATTAGTGCGCGAACTACAGTCACACGGTGTGAAAACTGCATTAGTTTCAGCAAGTCCGAGGAACATTGTTGATGCTGTCTTGGACAACCTAGGCCACGACCTGTTTCCTTTCTCAATCAGTTCTGATGATGTTGAAAACACGAAGCCACATCCAGAGGCGTATTTGAAGGCAGCAACAATGAGTGGTTCGGATATTGCTAATTGTCTTGTGTTCGAAGATTCTTTAACGGGAATGAGCGCAGCCATTGCCAGTGGAGCGCATCTGATCGGTGTTCCACATCTTGTCACTATCGAAGAGTCGACACGAGTTCGAGTAATTAAGTCACTCGAACAATTATCTTTTTCAAAACTTATCGAATTGAAATCTGACTTTGCTGCAGTAATTTAATTGTTATGTGCAGGGCAGATACTTTTAAAGTAGCACCAGTCACATAAACGCGAAGGTTTAGCGGGCCAATACTCTTTTTCAATCGAAATGAAGATGTCTTTCGCAACGCGATGCAAAACCTTCTCGGTGGCCTCTAATTCGGCCATCGTTGGATTACTTTTTACGAGTTTGCCGTCGCCCAGATAAATCAATTGCAAAAGACGGGGGAGTACTCCGTTGTTTTTCCAATACAAGAGCGCGTATACCCGAAGTTGGAAAAGCGCTTTTTCTTCCCAACCAGGTTTGGGTGCCTTGCCTGTTTTGTAATCCACAATACGAACTTCACCAGTTGGTGCCACATCTAAGCGATCCACATACCCATGAAGATAAACATTTGTATCAAAATCGTTCTCAAGATGCATTTCTCTATGAGTTGCATCAAAAGTAGTTGGATTTTCTAAGGTGAAATATGTTGTCACCAACGCTGAGGCTCGATCTAGCCATTCCTTCTCATTGGTCACCATTTCCAAAAGCGCCGGCTTATCTGCTAATTGAGCGCTCCATCTCGATGGCAAAAGTTCGATTGCAGATTCAATGGTGCGACCAGCAGCTGGAATCTCGAAGAGATCCTGAAGAACGGTGTGTACAAGGGTTCCGCGTTCAGCATCCAGGGATGGCGGCTCGGGTAACTTATCGATCTTTCGATACTTGTATTGCTGCGGGCAATTCTCATACTCACTGACAGCGCTAGGCGACAGACGTAAAGATTGTTCGTTACTCACCTGGCTGAAGATACTCGTACTTCTCTCTTTAATTTCGCCTAAGATGCACCCGTGTCTAATCTTGGGTATTTCGGAGCCGGTGATCGCGTTCAATTGACCGACCCAAAAGGCAAGTTATATAGCTTTACGATCACGCCCGGGAAAGAGTGGCACACGCATAAAGGTTGGATAACCCATGACGATCTCATCGGTATGCCTGAAGGGTCGGTCGTCAGTACAACGGCTGGATTAAAATTCACCGCTTTCAAACCACTGCTTGCAGATTACGTTTTAACAATGCCGCGTGGTGCAACCATTGTGTATCCAAAAGATGCCGCGATGATTATTGGTGTTGCTGATATCTATCCAGGTGCCAGAGTTCTTGAGGCTGGAGTGGGAAGCGGTGCGCTGACGATCTCACTGTTGCGAGCAGCAGGTCCTACAGGAAAAGTGCATTCAGTCGAAAGGCGCGCAGACTTCGCCGATAACGCACGTTCCAATGTGGATGCTTACTTTGAGGGTGTATTAGAAAACTGGAGTTTGATCGTTGGTGATTTGCAAGATCAGGAGTTTGATTCTGAATTTGATCGCGTTGTATTAGACATGTTGGCCCCATGGGAGTGCGTTGATATCGCCGCACGGGCATTGCGACCAGGCGGAGTTTTCTTGGCCTATGTGGCAACTTCTACCCAGCTATCTGCAACTGCCGAAGCACTTAAAGAAGATGGGCGCTTCACCGAACCTGAGAGCTCTGAAACATTAGTTCGTGGATGGCATCATGAAGGTTTAGCTGTTCGTCCACAGCAGCGAATGATCGGTCACACTGGATTCTTGATTCAAAGCCGACGCATGGCCCCAGGTGTTGAAGTTCTTGCTCGGCGTCGACGCCCTGCGAAAGGCGCATACGGTGTCTCGGAAGATTGAGCGATTAATCAATCTAACAATCGCACTGCTTGCAACAACTAGATACCTCACAAAAACTGAAATCTTTAGAAGTGTTAAAGGCTACGAAGGAAGCCCTGAAACCAAAGAGAGAATGTTCGAACGAGATAAAGATGATCTTCGCTCTCTCGGAATTTCTATTGATGTAGGAAGCTTCGATCCACTATTTGCCGATGAGGCTGGATATCGGATTAAGGCCGAGAATTACCAACTGGATTTGGGTGAGATCACTCCAACAGAGATTTCACTACTTTCCTTGGCCGCAGATGCTTGGCAAGATGCAGCTTTTGCAGATGCAGCACAGAGTGCGATTCTAAAACTGAGCTCCTTTGGAGTTCCTGCCGACCCGATTGATATTCCTGGAGCATCACAAAAATTATCTAATAGCTCTGCAGATCTTGAAACAATAACTGGAGCGATTGGTACTTCAGATCTCTTAGTCTTTGATTATCTATCGACCGATTTAGTCGCAGAAGAACGCACAATCATTCCCATTGCTTTATCGAATAAGTCCGGATTTTGGTATGTATCCGGTGTCGATAATCAGCTCCAAGAGATTCGAACCTTCCGTTTGGACCGAGTGCAAGGATCTTTAACGGTGCTAAAGAATATGGATGTTTTCGAATTCCCAGCAGATTTTGAACTCAATCAGGTCGATACGGCATTAACCCTTCGCTTTGCCATCATTGATGTCCGAAAAGGCAAAGGGCATGCGCTTCGAACGCTTGCAACATCAGTGAAAGATCTAGGGGAGTGGGATCAGATAAGAATTCCGATCTACACGATTGAGTATTTGACGGCGCAAATTCTTTGGCATGGCGAGGATGTTTTCGTTCATGAGCCAGTGGATTTGCGCGATTCCGTTATTGCACAGCTACAGGAATTGTTGATAAATCATGAGTAAGAATGTCTCCGCCCCACTTTTGCGTACCGCACGTTTGCTAGATCTTGTACCGTACTTAAATACTCACCAGGGTATTGCATTGAAGGAGTTGGCAACTCACTTCGATGTAACGCCCGCGCAGATGAGCGCTGATCTGACTACCTTGTGGATGTGTGGATTACCCGGGTACACACCACTTGAACTCATGGATCTTGAATTTGAATCCGGTTACGTCACCATAAGAAATGCCACCGCTTTGTCAAAGCCAAGGACAATCACCTTCCAAGAGTGTGTCGCCTTACTGCTCGGTTTGGATTTGATCGCAGCCTCCCTGCCAGATGATCGCAACGATTTGTTAGTTGCGATAAGTTCTTTGCGCCAACGCTTGACGGATTTGTTTGGGATCCCCGTGAAGGTTTCTGCAATACCCGCAGCGTCAGGAGAAATTACCAACGCAATCACTTATGCCGTGCAAACTAGTGGGGGATTGATCATTCGATACCACTCCCTTTATCGAGATGAGATCAGCGAGAGAACGGTTATGCCTATTGATCTTTATGAATCTAGTGGTCATCAATATATGAAGGCTTTTTGTTTTGCAGCACTGGATTATCGTGAGTTTCGAGTAGATCGTATTGAAAGTGCGAAATCGACTATTGTTTCAACAGATGTGGTCGAGCAAAAATCGAGCCCAGAGAAAATCACCTACTCCATCACAGCTAAGCAACCCTCTAGAGATGTGGCAGAGCGCTTTGCCATAGCCGATATGCCAGCTGGGGTATCTATTGAACTTTCTTCATACTCGCGTCAATGGATCGAAAGATCTGTCATGGCATCTGGAGGCGCAGTTCTCCTTAATTCTCCTTTGGCCATTCGTGACGAGGTCGCAAAAAAGGCTCAACTGATGCTTAATCGTTACAAAGAGGCTTAATTTCCACTTTTCCCACGCATGGCTCTGGTGTAGCCTTAGATTAATCATTAGCCAAGGAGTAGGTACTATGAATTTAGGTCCAAGAGAGATCGTCATTCTTTTAATTGTTGTCCTCGTTCTGTTTGGTGCTAAGCGCTTGCCTGATTCTGCTCGTTCACTTGGTCGCTCAATGCGAATCTTCAAGAGTGAAATGAAGGAAATGAAAGCTGATGATGGCGTGATAGAAGAAAACGACAAAACAGAGAAGTAAATTGATGGCACCGGCAAATGAAGCACGGATGCCACTGCTTGACCACTTACGAGAATTACGCAAAAGAGTTCTTCGTTCGGCAATAGCTGTATTAGTTGCCTTTGGTGCAGGGTGGTACTTCTACAATCCAATAATTACCACCCTTGCAAAACCAGTCTGCGACTTAAAGGCTGCTCAGCAAGCTGGTTCAGCCAGTTGCGGCGCGTTGTATATCAGTGGTGTTTTAGGTCCACTTGATCTGCAAATCAAAGTTGCTTTACTCGTCGGTGTAATTGTTTCTGCGCCTTTTTGGCTGTATCAGTTGTGGGCATTCATTGCTCCAGCACTTCATAGAAAAGAAAAACGAACTAGCGTTCTTTTTGTTGTTGCCGCAACACCATTTTTTGCAATGGGAGCGACCTTGGGATATGTAATTCTTCCAGTTGCAATCAAGGCACTCTTTGGCTTCACACCAGATTCAATCAGCAACCTGGTTCGTTTTGATGATTACTTAGATTTTGTTCTTAGACTTATTCTCTTAGTTGGATTAGCTTTTGAGTTACCGATATTTTTACTCACCTTTAATCTCATAGGCTTCATGCGTGGAAAAACTATTCTTAAACCATGGCGAGCATGGGTCTTTGGAATATTCCTTGTTGTGGCAGCCTTTTCGCCAACGGCAGACCCACTGAGTATGGTTTTACTTTCTGCGCCGTTGATTGTTCTCTACTTTATGGCCGGTGGTATTGCTGTCCTGGTCGACAAACGCCGTGATAAAAAGCAAGAGTCTATTGAAACTGGGTCGATGGCAATTGAGGCACCCACACCTATCAAGGAATAGCCGATAAGGTGCTCGCATGTGGGCGTTGGTCATAAATCCTGTTTCTGGCCAGGGTAGAGGCACCACAGTTGGAACCTACGTTGCTGGTTACCTCAATCAACACTCAATAGATTTCACAATTGTTACCGGTAATTCATCAATTGCTCTGAGCGATCATCTAAGAACCTTTATTAACAAAAATCCAGATTGTGAAGGCGTGATCGCCGTGGGTGGCGATGGGTTAATGCACATAGCCTTGCAGTTGGTTGTTCCCTCTCAGATTCCCTTCACGATCATCCCTGCAGGGACAGGCAATGATTTTGTGCGCACATTGGGCTGGGATTTGGAAGACATTGATAAACAATTACATCAAGTCATTACCACTGCGCCTTCAGCTATAGATCTTGGTCTCGTAGATGGTGAGTGGTTTGGTGCAATTTTATCTACTGGCTTTGATTCAGTGGTCAATGAAAAAGCCAACACCATGTCATGGCCCAAAGGGCCAATGAAGTACAACGCAGCCATCGCAATTGAGCTTCCGCGCTTTAAGCCACGTCATTATGAGATCACTCTTGATGACCGGACCATAGCGACTGAGGCAATGCTGATTGCCGTTGCAAATGGTCGCTCATATGGCGCTGGGATGCTGGTGTGCCCGAATGCCAACATAAGTGATGGGCTTTTCGATGTCATGGTTCTACATCCCATCTCCAAATTCGAATTTATGAAGGTGTTTCCGCAAGTTTTTGCAGGGACTCATATCTCTCATCCAGCTGTTGAAATCGTTCGCAGTAAGAATGTGAGAATTGAGTCCAAGGCGGTTGCATACTCTGATGGGGAACGCATTGGACAACTTCCTATCTCGGCAGAGTGCATTCATGATGCGGCATTGACGTGGGTGGCATGAGTACGCCGGCGGAGCGATATGCCGCGGCTAAATTGCGCGGTCAGCATCCAATAACGACAGAGTTCATTCAGACCTTTGAATTTGAGTTTGATCAGTTCCAGATAACTGCTTGCCATGCTGTCGAAGACGGTAAGGGTGTCTTAGTTGCAGCTCCGACTGGTGCAGGTAAAACTGTCGTAGGTGAATTTGCTGCCTACTACGCATTACAAGCTGGCAAGAAGTGTTTCTACACAACACCGATCAAGGCACTTTCAAATCAAAAGTACTCCGAGTTCGTTGCAAAGTTTGGTGAAGATCGAGTTGGTTTACTCACCGGTGACACTAGCATTAATGGTGAGGCCGAAATCCTTGTCATGACCACAGAGGTTTTGCGAAATATGTTGTATGCGGGATCTAACACCCTGACAAATTTGGGGTGCGTTGTTATGGATGAGGTTCACTATCTGGCAGATAAGTTCAGGGGAGCGGTCTGGGAAGAGGTGCTCATTCATTTAATGGAGAGCGTTCAGGTCATTTCTTTATCTGCAACTGTTTCGAATGCAGAAGAGTTTGGTGAGTGGCTTGGCGAAGTTCGCGGCGAGACTGAAGTGATTGTGAGTGAAATTCGCCCAATCCCACTATTTCAGCATGTCCTCATTGGTAACCGTTTGTTGGATCTTTTTGATGCACCAGGTCGCGTTAATCCAGAAGTCTTAAATCGTGAGCGCGAGATGACTAGACGAGCTGCACTCGGAAGAAATCGCCGAGGCCGCTTTGCCGAACCAAGTGATCGCTTATCCCGAGCAGACATTATTGAAAAGCTACAAGGTGAGAGTTTGCTGCCTGCGATAACTTTTATCTTTTCCCGCATAGGTTGTGATGCTGCGGTCAAGCAGTGTCTTCAAGCCGGGTTGCGCCTAACCTCTACTGAAGAGCGCGAGGAAATCAAACGCACCGCACTTCGATACACCCAAAATATTGCAGAAGAGGATCTAGAGGTTCTCAATTTCAAGGAGTGGCTCACCGCATTGGAGCGCGGCATTGCCGCCCACCATGCTGGCTTGCTACCAAGTTTTAAGGGCGCTGTCGAGGATCTTTTCCAGCGTGGTCTAGTTAAAGCGGTCTTTGCAACAGAAACTTTGGCACTTGGTATCAATATGCCTGCGCGAACAGTAGTTTTAGAAAAGCTCATCAAATTCAATGGTGAAGCACATGTGCCCATAACACCGGGGGAGTACACCCAGCTCACTGGTCGAGCTGGTCGTAGAGGAATTGATATCGAAGGAAATGCTGTTATTCAATGGTCGCCAACAGTTGATTCCGCTTCAGCTGCAGGCTTAGCGTCAACTCGTACCTATCCATTGCGCTCTTCTTTTTCACCCTCATACAACATGTCAATCAACTTAATTGCTCAGTTCGGCAGAGACCGTGCACGTCGTTCACTTGAATCCTCATTTGCACAGTTCCAAGCAGACCGCGCAGTTGTCGGGCTAACCCGACAGATTCGAAAGAATGAATCTGCGATTGAAGAATTGAAGCGCGATTCTAGTTGTCATCTTGGTGAGTTTTCTGAGTATGCACGCCTTAGACGATCGATCAAAGAGGTAGAAGTTCTTTTGAGTAGACGAGATCAAAGAAAGACTTTCGATAATCGTCAACGCAGTCATATGGAAGGTGAATTAGCAGATCTACGTAAAGCGATGAAGAACCATCCTTCGCATGGCTGCGCAGAGCGAGAAGATCATGCGCGACTTGCAGAACGTGCTGGTCGCTTAACTAGGGAAAATGATGGTCTAACCGTGAGGGTAGAAAGTCGGACCCACGTCATTGCAAAAACCTTTGATCAAATATGTCGAGTTCTGGACCATTTGCAATACATCGAAGGCGAAAAGCCAACTGCGCAAGGAAAAATTCTTACAAAGATCTATGCAGAATCCGATCTCCTATTGACTGAATCCATTCGTAGAGGATTGTTAGATGATCTCAACGCTACTGAATTGTTATCAGTGGTTTCCTGCATAATCTTTGAATCAAGATCTGCAGAAAACCTGGCACCAAAGATGCCAAGTCAAAAAGTACAGTCAACTATCACTGAAATAATCTCTCTATGGGCAGCCCTTGAGGAGATTGAAAGTAACTTTGGAGTTAAAACTCAGCGCGAACCTGATGCTGGTTTCTGCTTTATCTCCTATAAATGGGCAAGCGGTAACTCACTTAATAGCGTTCTTAAGGGCACAGATATGTCTGTGGGAGATTTCGTGCGCTCTACAAAACAGCTCATCGATCTTCTCAATCAGATAGCCGGTGCAAGCGATAAGTTACGCCCAGTCTGCAAAGATGCGGTCAAACGGCTAGACCGGGGAGTGGTCGCATACCTCATGGGGGAAATATGACATTGATGCTGTTAGACAGCGCTTCTCTTTGGTACCGGGCTTACTACGGAATGCCAGACACATTATTGGCACCGGATGGAACTTCTGTAAATGCTATTCGTGGATATATTGATATGACGGCACGATTAATGAATGTTTATAAGCCCGATCGTTTAGTTGCCTGTCTAGATGGAGATTGGCGTCCCAGTTGGCGCGTAGATATTTTTCCAGCCTATAAAGCTAACCGTCTCGAAGAGGAAGGCGAAGAGGAAGAGGAACCAGAGACACTTACTCCTCAAATTCCGATTCTTCTAGATCTGCTGGATTTATTTGGCATACCCGTTGTTGGAGTTGATGATTACGAAGCCGATGATGTCATGGCCACTTATGCTGAAATTGAAAAAGGACCCATACGAATTGTCACAGGAGACCGAGATCTTTTTCAGATGGTTGATGATAAACGCGACATCAAAGTTGTTTACCTCGCAAAGGGAATCTCGCAACATGATTTAGTTGACATTAAATATGTGGCAGATAAATACAACATTCCTGGTGATCGCTATGACCTCTTTGCGATGTTTCGTGGGGATCCATCAGACGGATTACCTGGCGTGAAGGGGATAGGTGAAAAAGGAGCAGCTGTCATCGCTAATCACTTCGCAACAGTAGAAGAAGCGTTAGATGCCGCTCACGCAGCACATGATTCGTTACCGCCGGCCCTTGCCAAGAAAATCATTGCCGGAGCTGACTATTTGAAGATCGCCCCGAAGCTAGTTCGGGTTGCACGTGATGCACCACTTCCAAAGGTTGATCTATCAATTCCTAAAGCTCCAAAAGATCTCTCCGAGATTTACCAGTTCAAAGAGCGTTACGCATTAGGTGCAAGCGTTGATCGTTTGATTAGTGCTTTAGGTTGGTAAGTCTGCCTTGGTAAACCTTCTCTTATCCGTACTTGCAGGGTTGCTACTCAGTGGTGCATTTGAGCCAATAGCAAAGTGGTGGTTGGCACCTATCGCCCTCTTGGTGCATATGTATGCAATCGAGCGAACAGATCGCAGGGTGCTATCTGCCTTCGTATTTGCATTCACCTTTAATGCTTTTCTACTTCATTGGACTAGTACCTACGTTGGTTCAACACCTTGGATCATTCTGAGCATTGGTCTATCTCTCCTATACATGCCTTTGGCATTGATTGGGCGTTGGGGGATAGCCGCTTATCCCTTGATATTTGTCATCCTTGAAGAAGTGCGAAATAGATTTCCCTTTGGTGGTTTTGGTTGGGCAAGAGTCGCATATTCTCAAGCAGATGCTCCGTATGCAGCGATCGCAGCTAGAGGGGGAGTGATATCACTTTCGGCGATAACTGTTCTTCTGGCTGCCTTTGTTTATTTTGCTGCGCAAAAAAATGTAAAACTGCTATTTGTCTTACCGTTATTGACTTTGCTAATTCCAAATAACATAGTTGAAAGTAATCAAACATCTGTTCTAATGATTCAGGGTAATGTTCCAGAATTAGGGTTAGATTTCAACGCTAGGGCTAAGGAAGTTTTCAATAATCATGTTGCACAAACAAAAGTTGCATTGGCTGAAAATAGGGAAGTCGACTTTATTGTTTGGCCGGAAAATTCAGTCGATGTAGATCCATATACAAATAAAGATGTATATGAGCAATTAGAGTCTTTTGATAAACCACTGATCATCGGTGCGATCCTCGTAAAAGGCGAAAAACTATTTAATACTTCAATATTGTGGGGCGATAAGATGCAAGATATCTATTTTAAGCAGCATCTAACTCCCTTTGGTGAATACATCCCATTGCGCTCTTTTGCTCAGAAAATCTCACCTTTGGTCAATCAAGTTGATGATTTTTCACCTGGTAACGGGCAGAAAACCTTCACAATCGGTCGAGCAAGAGTCGCTCCGGTGATCTGTTTTGAACTCATTGATGATGAAATCCTTGCAAAGGCGGCCAAAAATTCCAACATCTTGGTTGTTCAAACCAACAGTGCGACCTTTGGAACATCGGCAGAAAGTGCCCAACAATTGTCGATAACCCGGATTCGAGCTATTGAGCATTCCCGAAATATTGCATCAGTGTCGACAACTGGAATTTCAGCAATTATCGATTTTGATGGAAAAGTAGTTCAACAGACATCTATGGGCACAGCCGAGCATGTATTTGCATCTGTTGGACTGATTGAACAGAGTTCCCTGAGAGATCGAATAGGTGATTGGGCCAGCGTTTTCACGCTCGTGTGGTTGCTCGTGGTTGCCCGTCGAGCGTACACCTTACGCCGATAAGTTACATTATGTAAAGTAAGATTGATCTAGACAAGCGTGGATTAAGCACCACTCCTATCGATAATCATCCAAGGGCGTGCAGGCACAGACCAGATTGCGATCTCCATGGGCACCGTCAATGCGTCCCACAGGTGGCCAATACTTCATCCGAGAGCCAATGGACTCACCTGCCACTAGACCATCTAAAGCAACCGGGTAGCCACCCTTTTCGCGGCTGTACTGCCTCTCCCACTGGCTTGTGACCACAGAAAGGGCTGTATGGGGCGCATGGCGCAACGCTGAGCTCTCTATGGTGATTTTCCCGTCGATGACCTCTTGAATCTCAGCTCGGATCGAGATCATGGCATCGATGAAACGATGAATCTCTCTGATGTCCTCAGATTCTGTTGGTTCAATCATCAAAGTGCCGGCCACGGGGAATGACATTGTCGGAGCATGGAAACCGAAATCCATCAGACGCTTTGCAATGTCATCAACACTGACGCCAGAATCCTTTGTCAACCCTCGAATATCTAGGATGCATTCATGTGCCACACGACCATTAGCACCGGTGTAGAGAACTGGATAGGAATCTTGAAGTCGAGCAGCCATGTAATTGGCAGACAAGATTGCTACCTGAGTTGAATGGGTAAGCCCTTCTCCCCCTAGCAATCGAATATATGCCCACGAAATAGGCAAAATACTTGCAGATCCAAATGGTGCCCCTGAAATAGGGCCAGGACCAGTTACTGGACCCGCTGATGAATCCATCGGATGGTTAGGCAAGAACGGAGCAAGGTGAGCACGGGC
>JBILAD010000111.1:0-3753 GCA_044354355.1 Candidatus Planktophila sp.
TTATGCGCAAGTAACTGCTCGTCACTGGCTCGAACGAGATAGCAAGTTGAGTCGACAAGAGGCTGTGGAACTAGTTCACAACCTAATGTGGCGAGGCATTTCAGGTTTTCCGCGCAATTAATTCCGATAGGATCAATTTTATATGTCACCAACATTTGCAGAGCTGCCCCTGCGCAGCCAAACAATCGAAGCTCTTCACGCACATGGCTTCTTAGCTCCATTTGCCATTCAAGAAATGGTTTTGCCAATCGCACTTGCTGATGGTGATGTAATCGGACAGGCAAAAACTGGTACTGGTAAGACCCTTGCATTTGGTATTCCTGTGATCGAAAGAGTAATCGCACCGCACGATCCCGAGTGGGCAGATTTTGCAAACAAAGGCATGCCGCAGGTTTTGATTGTTGTTCCAACCCGCGAACTGTGTACTCAGGTAACCCGCGATATTGAAGAGCTTGCTTCCAACCGCGGAATTCGCACATTGGCCGTCTATGGTGGACGCGCATTTGAACCACAAATCGAAGCACTTCAAGCAGGTGTTGAGATTGTTGTGGGAACTCCAGGCCGCCTTCTAGATTTATCTCGTCAAGGTCAGCTAAAACTCAAAGAGGTTTCCCGCTTAGTCCTAGATGAAGCAGATGAAATGTTGGATCTTGGCTTCTTGCCTGACGTTGAAAAGATACTTTCAAGCACACCAAATCGCACCCAAACTATGTTGTTCTCAGCAACTATGCCTGGAGACATCATTGCCCTAGCCCGTCGCTTTATGAACCAACCAATTCATATTCGCACCCAAGACAGTGAAGATGAAGGTGCGGTAGTAACGCGTATCAAGCAACATGTTTTGCGCGCCCATGCAATGGATAAAATTGAAATGCTTGCACGTATTTTGCAAGCCGAAGGCCGTGGACCAACAATGGTCTTTTGTCGCACCAAGCGCACAGCGCAAAAGACTGCTGAAGATTTGATGGAACGTGGTTTTAAGGCTGCGCCTATTCACGGAGATTTAGGTCAAAGTGCACGCGAGAAAGCACTGAGTGATTTCAAGGCAGGAAAATCAGATGTGCTAGTTGCAACAGATGTTGCAGCGCGCGGAATTGATATTGACGGTATTACGCACGTTATCAATTATCAGTGCCCTGAAGATGAAAAAACATATGTGCACCGCATTGGTCGTACTGCTCGCGCCGGCGCACACGGAATTGCTGTGACTTTTGTTGATTGGGATGAACTTGCACGTTGGAAGATGATTGATCAAACCCTTGAACTTGGTCTTGCAGAACCTGAAGAGACATACTCATCCTCAGAACACTTGTATGAAACTCTCAATATTCCTGCAGGTTCAACAGGTCGACTTGTTAAAGCAAAGCCTGTTGCAAAAGTTGAACCTAAAGAGTCTCGTGCACCACGGGCAAAGCAAGAGGCTGCGCCAGTTCGAGCAGAACGTACTGAGCGCACCCGCACACGCACAAAGAAGTTTAAAGAGAGTTAAGCAGCAACAAACACGCGTATTGCATCAACAAGCATCTGCACTGCAATAGCTGCAAGCAATAAACCTGCGATACGAGCAACCAGGGTCACACCTGATTCCTTGATGACATTTAAAATTGTTGTTGACGCCATCAAAACTGCGGCAATCGCTACGTGAACTGCAATTACAGCTGCGACTAAGCCAAGTGCCATGTTTGTTGTATCTGCTTGCTGAACGAAGATCATCGTTGCAACGATTGCACCAGGGCCAGCCAAAAGAGGTGTGCCTAGCGGAACTAGTGCAACATTGGAATCCCCGTCATCGCCATGCTTTTTAGCATTTCCAGTTAAGAGCTCCAGGGCAACTAACAAGAGCAATAGCGCACCTGCTGCCTGCAGAGCTTCCATTGAAATATTTAGGTAATTTAAAATCGCACGGCCAAAGAGAGCGAAAATTGAGATTACAAGAAGTGAGACTCCGGCTGCTTGTATGGCAAGGATTCTCCGAACGCGTGGTGATTTATCAGCAACTAACCCCAAGAAAATTGGTGTTGCACCAGGAGGATCCATGATCACAAATAGGGTGACAAATGATTGGACCGCAAAAGTAACTGCGCTTATGTCTCTCATGCGTTAACAACCCTTCGTGCATCTGCTTGTGCTTCTAACTTCTGCCATTGTTCCCTACTTGTATGGTTTTCTGCTAATGAATTCATTTTTCCCGTGCCGTGATAATCGCTGCTTCCAGTAACGACAAGATCCAATTCACGAGCAATTACTCGCAACATCTCACGCTCATCTGGGCTTTGATCTCTGTGGTCTACTTCAATTCCATTAAGTCCTGCGGAAACCAAGTCTGCAAAATCTACAGGTTTCAAGATTTGTCCTCGGTGTGATGCAAAGGGATGGGCAATTACCGCAACTCCTCCAGCACGGCGAATTAACGCAATTGCCTCAACTGGCGTTGGGGCAGCGTGTGAAACATAAAAGCGTGAGTCATTGTGGAGTAAATCGATAAATGCTTCATCGCGGGATTTCACAATTTTCTTGGCAACTAACGCATCAGCTAAATGAGGGCGCCCCATTGTGGCTCCGACCGGCATGGCTTTCTCAACATCTTCAATTGAAATATCCATTCCCTCGGCTTGCATTTTTGCAATCATTTTGCGCATGCGCGGTAAACGACCATCACGAGTTTCTTCCAACACTTCTTGCATCTCTTTATGGTGTGGATCAAAAAGCATTCCCAGCATATGAACACTGATGCCATCATTTGTGAGGCATGAGATCTCAGCGCCTAACACTAGTTTTAGGCTTCCCCTTAATGCCTGTGTTGCTTCTTCCCAGCCCGAAGTTGTGTCGTGATCTGTAATTCCTAATATCTCTAAACCTTGAACTATGGCTTTGTTAACTAATTCTCTTGGTCTATCAGTGCCATCACTGCAGGTTGTATGCGTGTGTAGATCAATCATTTTTCACACCCCGCGTTCTGGTAACAACCAAAACACAACCAATCAAAATAAGCGCAATTCCTGGAATGATTCCAACTGGAGGCTTTTGATCTAACCACCACACTGCAAGCACAGCACTGACTGGAACTTCAAAAAATACAATTAAAGAAACAACTGCTGGAGATACACGCTTTAAGGCTGAGTTAAACATTGAATGTCCGAGTAGTTGTGCTCCAAGAATAAGACCTAGAAGAATCCACCACTCTTTTGCACTAAATGAAAATATCTCATTGTCAGCAATTAATGCCATAGGCAGCGCTGTCATCGAACAGATGAAATAGCAGATGGTTGTATAGGTTGTTGTTTCTAGAGTTCTTTGTGCTTTAGAGCCAGCAATCATGTAAGCAGCTGCCAGTGCTGCAGAAATAAGAGCAGCTACATCTCCTAAGAATGACTTGAATGAAATTTGAAGATCAACGCCAACAACAAGTAATACACCTGCAAAACTAACGATCATTCCAAGCCATGCTTTTGATGGAATATGACCGCCTGAAAGCTTTACAAACAAAGCAGCAAATATCGGTTGCAAAGCAACCAAGGCAGTTCCGGCTGCAACTGTTGTCATTCTCATTGCAAGGAAGAATCCAACAAAGTGAAGAGCTAATACGACTCCGGCAATTACCGCCCACTTCACGCCAGCCCTATCTCGTGCGTGGCGGAGAGCAAATGGCAGGGTCACTAATGATCCGCCGAGATTTCTCCAGAAGATCAATGTGAGGACAGGCATTGTGCTCATTGCAATTAATGGTCCAGATGTTCCAATTCCAATTATTCC
>JBILAD010000112.1:0-3721 GCA_044354355.1 Candidatus Planktophila sp.
CCGAATTTTCCGTTATCAATAACTGCAACGGCTGACTGAACCTCTTGACCCTCCATGGGTCCTCCTCTTTGTAGATTGAAAAGCGCGACAAAATTATCGGGCTTTGTAATCTGCCAAGAGAATGAATCTTCGATCGAAGTTCACGCGCTTTGAATCTACAGCGCGGAAACCACTACCGAGGACCATTGCTCTACGGCAGATTGGATTTACTTAATTAGCGGCGAATACCGAGCTTCTCGATAATTGCACGGTAACGATTGATGTCTGTCTTTGCTAAGTACTGAAGAATGCGGCGACGACGTCCAACTAGCAACAAAAGACCACGACGGTTGTGGTGATCATGTGGGTTAGTCTTCAAGTGATCTGTGATTTGTTCAATACGCTTTGAAAGAAGAGCGACCTGAGCTTCAGGTGATCCTGTGTCAGTAGGAGTAGAACCGTACTGAGCAATGATTTGTTTCGTTAGTTCTGGTGTTAGTGCCATTTCTTGTTCTCCTTGTTTACTGAGCACGAGGCTCTTCCGGTTTGATTCACGAAAGATTCGCTATCTCGACTGAAGGGCTAGGTTACCAGCGAGCCTATGAATAGGTGAAATCGGGTGGATTTACCCGCTTAGAGCTCGGTCAATCTACGGGCCTCAGCGCAATCCTTTGCCATTTGTTGAAGTAATGGCTCGAGACCATCAAATTTCAATGTCTCACGAAGTCTCCACCCAAATTCGATAGTTGCAGGCTTTGTATAGAGATCAAGTCCCACTTGATCAAGTGCATATGCCTCGACCTGGCGGCCACGAACACCTTCAAATGTTGGATTAGTACCAATTGATATTGCAGCAGGCCATCGATCAATACCCACTGTTAACCATCCCGCATAAACACCATCTGCTGGAATTGTTTGGCCATCTATGTTTCCAAGATTTGCCGTGGGATATCCAATTTCGCGCCCACGCTTTTCGCCATGAACAACAATGCCATCTAGTCGATGAGGACGAGTCAACATCTCTCGTGCACCTTCAACATCACCATTAACTATTGCCTTGCGAATACGTGTAGATGAAATAGCCATTTGCGCATCTGACTGTAGATCAAGAACAATCGTTGTGAATTCATTGTGTAGACCAAGTGATTGAACATTACCGGCAGCTTTAAAACCATAGGTAAAGTTCTGACCAACAATAACCGTTGTTGCTTTTAACTGTTCGATTAACACCTTGTTAACAAAATCCTCTGGTGCCATTGCAGCAAACTCTTTAGTGAACTTGATCACCGCAACCTGATCTGCGTTATGAATCTTGAGTAGCTCAATCTTGTCACTCAAGATAGTCAGCAAGGTTGGAGTTCGCTCCGGTGCAAAAATAGATACTGGATGTGGATCAAAGGTCAGTGCAACAATCTTTTCATCGCCAGCTATCTCTTTGGCACGATTTAGAATTTGCTGGTGGCCTTTATGGACCCCATCAAAATTTCCAATAACAACGATGCTCATAGGTCCATTATCTCAGAGTTACTGCGCCGCTGCGAATACAGCGATTGGCTTAGCTTTGCCACCCACATTGTGCAGTAGAGCAATCAACTCGTTAGTTGAAGATATTCCAGCATAGATTTGATCATCTGGATTAGCAGTCAATGTGCGTCCAAATGAAAGCTCGAGCTTTTCATCTAATGCAATCTCGCGGACAGGAAATGTTGCTCGCGCAACATCGGCCAAATCCAAGGTAGAAAAGTCACCAGTTTTTAACTGCCCCAAGCTAACCGCTCTATCTAAACCAAATCCTGCAACACGCGTGCGACGCAATAAGTTCAGGTGTCCCCCAACGCCCAATGCATCACCACAGTCACGAGCAATTGCTCGAATGAAGGTGCCGGAAGAGCAGGTAACCTCGATATCGATTTCAATACCCTTATCAAGCCTGCGAATCGCTAAAACATCTAGCTGTGAAATTGTGACCGAGCGAGATGGCAAAACAACTTCTTCACCTGATCGAACTCGATCATAGGCTCGTTCTCCATCGATCTTGACTGCAGAAACAGAACTTGGGCGTTGCATGATTGCCCCACGCATCTTGGCCAGCTCTTGATGAATCTGATCATCTGTAATTGAAGCAGTATCAGCAGTACTGATTACTTCACCTTCCACATCATCTGTAACAGTTGCAGCACCCAACACCACAGTTGCCTGATATGACTTGTCGCCATCTGTTATGTATTGCAAGAGACGAGTTCCATTGTTGAACCCTAGAACCAGAATTCCGGTAGCCATGGGATCAAGAGTTCCAGCGTGACCAACTTTGCGTGTATTAAGTGCGCGTCTTGCAATTGCAACAACATCATGGCTTGTCATGCCTGGTTCTTTATCTACAACAAGAAAGCCGTGCTCGTGCACTATGTATGCCGCTACTCTTCTTCGATTACACGTGGAGCTTTATATGGATCTTCTCCCCCGGCATAACTAGCGTTCTTTCGCAGTTCTGCAACCTGTGCATCTTGCTCGTGAACCTTTGCAAGCAAAGAATCCAAAGCAAGAGCGCTTTCAGGCAATCCATCTTCAAAGAATTCAATGCTTGGCGTAATGCGCAGACCAAGTTCGCGGCCAAGTGCTGAACGAATGGCACCTTTGGCACTTTCTAGTGCAGCAGCTGTTGCTGCACGCTCATCTAGACCACCAAGGACTGTATAGAACACGGATGCTTGCTGAAGATCGCCAGTAACACGCGCATCGGTAACAGTTACAAAACCAAGACGCGGATCTTTAATCTTTGTCTCTAGCAGGTTTGCAACTACTACCTTGATGCGGTCGGCGACCTTCAGTGTGCGATGTGATTGACCCATTGCTTATGCTCGCTTTTTCTCAACCATCTCAAAGCACTGAACGATGTCGCCTTGTGCGATCTCCTTCATGTTGCCAAGGCCAATACCGCACTCAAATCCTTCACGGACTTCGGTGGCATCATCCTTGAATCGCTTCAGCGAATCAATTGTGAGGTTATCAACCAAGATAGTTCCATTGCGCAAAATTCGTGCCTTTGCATTACGACGGATAACTCCATCCTTAACAACTGAACCAGCAATGTTTCCAGCCTTAGAAGACTTGAAGATCTCACGCACTTCAGCGCTACCGATAATTGATTCTTCGTACTCAGGCTTAAGCATGCCCTTAAGAGAAAGTTCAATCTCTTCAATTGCATTATAAATAACTGAGTAGAAACGAACCTCAACGCCTTCTTGATCTGCATAGATCGCTGTTTGTGGCTCAGGCTTAACGTTAAAGCCGATCACAACAGCGGTAGAGGCAGATGCCAAAGTGATGTCGCTCTTGGTGATTGCACCAACACCGCGGTGAATAACGCGAAGATCAACTTCAGCGCCAACATCCAACTGCATCAATGCATCTTCTAGTGCTTCAACAGAACCAGAAACGTCACCCTTAAGAATGAGGTTAAGTGTAGAAATCTTGGATTGCTCCATGAAGTCTTCGAGTGAAACCTTCTTGCGAGCCTTAGCAAGCTGTGCGTTACGTTCTGCTGCTTGACGCTTTTCAGCAATCTGACGCGCAGTACGGTCCTCATCAGCAACTAGGAATGTATCGCCCGCACTTGGAACAGATGTGAATCCAAGTACCTGAACTGGACGAGATGGTCCTGCTGTTGCAACGTTGTCACCGTTTTCATCCAACATCGCACGAACACGACCAAATGCACTACCGGCAACGATTGCATCACCAA
>JBILAD010000113.1:0-3660 GCA_044354355.1 Candidatus Planktophila sp.
AGCGCATTGTTTTCTTGTCAGGTGAAGTCCGCGATGACATGGCCAACATGGTGTGTGCTCAGCTGCTTCTTCTTTCTTCACTAGATACTAAGAAAGATATCTTCTTGTACATCAACTCTCCAGGCGGATCGGTAACAGCTGGAATGGCTATCTACGACACAATGGAATTAATTCCAAATGATGTTGCAACCGTAACTTTTGGAATGGCCGCATCAATGGGTCAGTTCCTTCTTACATCAGGAACCAAGGGAAAGCGCTACGCAACCAAGAGCTCACGTATTTTGATGCACCAACCACTTGGTGGAATTGGTGGAACAGCAATTGATATTCGTATTCAGGCAGAGCAGATGGCTATCACTAAGCAGACACTCTCTGAACTGAATGCTTTGCATACAGGTCAGTCGCTAGAAAAGATTCTTGCAGACTCTGATCGCGACAATTGGTTTAACGCAGAAGATGCAAAGGATTACGGCTTTGTTGATCATGTCGTTTCTAAATTGGGACAAATCACGGGAGGAAAAGCGTAATGACATTCCAAGAAATCAATGCACGCTACGTACTTCCAACTGTTGAAGAAAAGACAGCGTACGGATACAAGCGCCAAGATCCATACACAAAGCTTTTTGAAGAGCGCATCATTTTCTTGGGTCAGCCAATCGATGACACCGTAGCAAACGATGTTATGGCACAGCTATTGACGCTGGAATCTATGGATCCAGACCGCGACATCATGATTTACATCAACTCACCAGGTGGATCATTTACAGCGCTCACCGCGATTTATGACACCATGCAGTTTGTTCGCCCAGACATCAGCACAATTTGCTTAGGTCAAGCAGCTTCTGCTGCAGCTGTAATTCTTGCTGGTGGAGCCAAGGGCAAGCGCTACGCACTAGAGCACTCACGTATTTTGATTCACCAACCTTCATCAGAAGGTGGCGGACAAGCATCTGATATCGAAATCCAAGCGCGCGAAATCGATCGAATCACTCGTCTACAGGAAGACTTATTGTCACGCCATGTAGTGAAGTCAGCTGAGGAGATTCGCAAAGATATTGAGCGCGACAAGATTCTTACAGCAACCGAAGCTGTTGAATACGGAATCATTGATCAAGTTCTTGCATCACGAAAGGCTAAGAAGTAAGTACTTCTATTTTTCGTGAAACTATTTGAGCCGGGCTCCCTTTGGTCTTACAAGGGGTACCGGCTCTTTTGGTTTTCTAACGCAATCTTTGTTTTAGGCGCATCAGCCTTTCCCATAGCACTAGCTGTTGCAGTTCTTGATGCAGGGGGAACGGCAACTTCTTTAGGATTAATTCTTGGTGCACGAGTTCTATCAGGAGTTGTTTTTGCGCCGTTTGCTGGTGTGTGGGCAGACAGATTGCCTCGCAGAAATGTCATGATCGGTGCGGACTTGTTTAGATCAGCATTAGTTGTGTCAATGATTTTTGTTTCAACTCCAACAATGCCTCACATCTTATTAGGGTTGGCTGTTTTCTTGATGGGTGTTGGTGATGCATTTGGCGCGGCAGCAGCCGGGGCGATAATCCCAAGTCTTGTTCCTGATGAGAAACTTCCTGCAGCAAATGTTGCACGCAATATTGTTACTAAAGGTGCTTCCATAGTTGGCCCCGGCATCGGTGGCGCATCAGTCTTTTTGGTTGGGGCTAGATTTACTTTTATCTTTACAGCTGTTGCTTTTGCATTTGGAACTTATTTTCTCTCCAGAATTAAAGAAGATATCAATGGTCATAAGCGCGAGCAAGAACCATTTTTGACAGAGCTTCGCGAAGGTTTGCGCACCGTGCGAGACATTCCGTGGATTGGTGCTTTTATCCTCATGGTTTCAGTTCAGTTAATGGTCGTTATTGCTGCCGAGACTGTCCTCCTGCCAGTGATTAGCCGTCGTGAATTTGATTCAAATACACCGTTTGCATTGTCAGCAGCGGCTTTTTCAGTAGGCTCAATTATCTCCGCAATTCTGTGCGTGAAGATTAAGGTTAAACACGAAGGTTATGTATCGATCTTTGTCTGGATGTTCATAATTATCGCTCCACTGTCTTTGGCTTTTCCAATTTCAGGAACCTTCATTGTGATTGCATATTTGTTGGCAGGATTTTCAGTTGGACCGTGGGAAGCATGGTGGTCTTCAGCGGTGCAGCGAGAAGTCCCACCACATTTACAAGGTCGTGTTTTCTCAATTGATCACATGGGTTCTGCAGGATTAATGCCAATAGGTATGGCTTTGATCGGGCCTGCTGTCGCGCTGTTTGGAGAAAAAGAAGTATTAATTGGAGCTTCGGTGTTCCATATCTTGATTAGCTTTGCGATTCTTCGAGTTCCAGGGGTCAAGGACATGAAGATGCCAAAGAAAGAAATCGATCCAGATTATTCTCACGGCGAACAGAAGTAAGCGTAAAAACCCCAGCGTAAATCTGCTCCAGAATCTAAACTTGGGCCATGACAAGAATCGGTGAAACTAGCGATCTGCTGAAGTGTTCCTTTTGTGGCAAGACTCAGAAGCAGGTTAAGAAACTTATTGCCGGTCCTGGCGTATATATCTGTGATGAATGTATTGAACTCTGTAACGAGATTATTGTTGAAGAGCTCAGTGAGGCAAACTCGCTCGGCCTGTCAGAACTTCCAAAGCCACAAGCAATCTTTGAGTTCCTAGATCAATATGTAATCGGACAAGACCGTGCGAAGAAGTCTCTTTCTGTTGCGGTTTACAACCATTACAAGCGTGTGCAAAGTGGCGACAAGGGTCGCGAAGATTCGATCGAATTAGCTAAGTCAAATATCTTGATGCTCGGACCAACGGGTTGCGGCAAGACTCTTATGGCACAAACTTTAGCTCGCATGCTTAACGTTCCATTTGCAATTGCAGATGCAACAGCCTTAACCGAAGCAGGTTACGTTGGTGAAGATGTTGAAAATATCTTGCTCAAGCTTTTACAAGCTGCTGATTACGATGTGAAGAAGGCTGAAACCGGAATCATTTACATTGATGAAATCGATAAGGTTGCTCGCAAGTCCGAGAACCCATCAATTACTCGCGATGTTTCAGGCGAAGGCGTTCAACAAGCGCTATTGAAGATTCTTGAAGGAACTGTTGCATCAGTTCCACCTCAGGGTGGGCGCAAGCACCCACACCAAGAGTTTATTCAAATTGATACTACAAATGTTCTGTTCATCGTGGGTGGAGCATTTGCTGGTCTTGAAAAAATCATCGAATCTCGTGTTGGTAAATCAGGTGTTGGCTTCAATGCAACTTTGCAAAATTCTGCAGATAAGAATCGCAAAGATATCTTTGCCGATGTTATGCCAGAAGATCTCTTGAAGTTTGGAATGATTCCAGAATTCATCGGACGCCTTCCAGTTCTTACAAGCGTTGAAAACCTTGATAAGCCAGCCTTGATGCAGATTCTGACTGAGCCAAAGAACGCTTTGGTAAAGCAGTATCAGCGCCTATTTGATCTCGATCATGTGCAGCTCGAATTTGATGCTGAAGCACTTGATGCAATTGCAGATCTAGCTCAGGAACGCGGCACAGGTGCACGTGGACTTCGCGCAATTATGGAATCTGTCCTGTTAACCGTTATGTATGACGTTCCAAGCCGTACTGATGTCGAAAAGGTGATCATCACCAAGGAATGCATC
>JBILAD010000045.1:0-8360 GCA_044354355.1 Candidatus Planktophila sp.
GTTCTTCTCGGAGCAATCAGGGCATAATTCGCTTCGGCGAAACTTGTAAGTACGGTCAGAGTGGGTGGGGAAACCCGCCCACTCTGACCCTTTAAAGCAGAGGTGATTAATGGATTTTGCACTCCTTAGGGATGCTTTTTGGGGTTTAAGTTTTGATGGCTTAGCACTAGGCGCGATTTATGCGCTGATCTCACTTGGTTACACATTGGTGTATGGAGTATTGCGCCTCATTAACTTTGCCCACTCTGAAGTCTTCATGATCGGTACTTTTGCTGCGTTAGTCACCGCATCTGGAATCATGGGTGTCAACGTTGAAGACGAACCTCGTACTGGGGTTTCTATGATCTTCACACTTCTCATTTGTCTAGTTATCGCGATGTTGGCCTCTGCCATTACCGCGGTTTTAGTAGAAATCATTGCTTATCGTCGCTTACGTCAACGTGGTGCCACAAAGCTAGCAACATTGATTTCTGCTATTGGAGTTTCAATTTCTTTGGTTGAGTTCTTCCGAATTATTACCGATTCATTACCACGTGAGTTTCCACGTATTATGGAAAAGACATTCTTGTTTAGCTATGCCGGAGCAGATATCCGCAATGACAAGGTCATCGTGATTATTGCAGCTGGCTTGATGATGTTTGCACTAGAGCGCTTTATTACCAAGTCAAGACTTGGTAAAGGAATTCGCGCGGTATCAATGGATGAAAGCACTTCGACATTGATGGGCGTAAACATCAATCGTGTTATTACAGTTACCTTTTTTGCAGGTGGCCTAATGGCAGGTGCTGCAGCATTTTTCTACATTTTGGTTTACGAAAACACCTCCTTTAAAGTTGGTTTCTTCCTAGGAATTAGTGCTTTTACCGCAGCTGTCCTTGGTGGTATCGGTAACCTTAAAGGTGCGCTCTTTGGCGGTTTTGCCTTGGGTCTGATGGAAACATGGACTAGTGCGTTATTTGGAACTGCCTGGAAAGCGGTTATTTCATTCATCATCTTGGTGCTAGTTCTTCTGATTAAGCCGACCGGCTTATTCGGAGAATCCATCCAGCAGGCGAGGGTCTAATGGCTGACAAGAAGCAACGCATCAACTTGCGCGATAGAGGCGCTGAATATTGGGAGCGCTCACCAAAATGGCGCCGTGTTGCAATGTCGATTTTCTTCATTGCTATTTGCTACGCACTTCCATTCTTGAACAATCCACTTATTAATACACCTGGCTCTGATTTCCAATCAGTTCTTTTCTATCCAGTTGGTATGTATGTGTTGATGGCAATTGGTTTAAATATTGTTGTTGGTAAGTCAGGTCTTTTGGATTTGGGTTACGTTGCCTTCTTTGCAATTGGTGCATACACAATGGCAATCCTTGGTACTAAGACATCGCTTAATTTCTGGGAGATCATGCCAATTGGCGTGGGTCTTGCGATGTTGTCTGGCGTGCTTCTTGGCACACCAACACTTCGCCTCCGTGGTGATTATCTTGCCATCGTGACTTTAGGCTTTGGCGAAATTGTTCGCATCTTTGCCGTCAACACCGAAGCAATTGGTGGAGCTCGAGGTATTGCTGGTATTCCAACACCGCCGGATATTTTTAAAGCTAAGTTCACAGTCCTGGATCCAAAGCCTTACTACTGGGTTTTGCTTACCTTCACATTGCTAATTATTTGGATGGTTCGCCGTATGGCGGCTCGTCGTCCAGGTCGTGCGTGGGATGCAATTCGCCAAGATGACGATGTTGCCCAGCTCATGGGAATTAACACTCGCAAGTACAAGGTGTGGGCGTTTGTGCTTGGTGCTGCAGTTGCAGGTGTCGGAGGCGTTATTTATGCCTCACAGATTCTTTCAATTGTTCCTGATCAATTTAACTTGAACATCTCAATTCTGATCCTTGCTTGCGTTGTTTTCGGCGGAATCGGAAATATTTGGGGAGTAATTCTTGGAGCGGTGCTTCTAGCCTTTACACCAGAACGTATCCGCTTCTTAAGTCAGCCTCGTATCTTGGTTTTTGGAATTGCATTGGTAGTAATGATGAACCTGCGACCAGATGGAATTTTGCCTAAGAAGAAGCGTGAGCATTTTGATCCTGACTGGCACACAGTCGAAGAGTCGGGAGAGGGGCAGATTAAGTAATGAGCGAAAATGTTTTAGAACTTAAGAACATCACCATGAAATTTGGTGGCGTTACAGCTCTTAATGATGTCAACCTTGTTGTTAAGAAGGGGGAGATTCTCGCCCTGATCGGTCCTAACGGCGCTGGCAAGACCACTATTTTCAATGTGATCACTGGCGTTTACAAGCCAACATCTGGTGATGTGGTTTTCCAGGGATCATCTATTGTTGGCAAGAAGCGTTACAAGATTACGAAACTTGGAATTGCTCGCACCTTCCAGAACATTCGTTTGTTCGGTGAGTCATCTGCACTTGAAAATGTAGTAACGGGCGCAGATGTTCACTCCAAAACTGGCGTTGTTGGATCAATCTTTGGTACGCCACGATCACGTCGTGAAGAAAAGGCGGCACTTGATCGCGCACTCGAGCTCCTTGATTTCATGGGAATTAGAAAGCGTGCTGGTCAACTAGGAAAGAACCTTCCTTACGGTGATCAGCGTCGTCTTGAGATTGCTCGCGCACTTGCAACAAATCCTAAACTTCTACTTCTAGATGAGCCAGCTGCTGGATTTAACCCTGCAGAAAAGGTTGCACTCGGAGACACGATTAAAAGAATTCGTGATGCTGGCTACACAGTGCTCTTAATTGAGCATGACATGTCATTGATCATGGGTGTTTCAGATCGCGTCGTAGTTCTGGATTTTGGAACAAAGATCGCTGATGGAACAACTAAAGAGGTTCAAAATGATCCACGCGTTATTGAAGCGTATTTAGGAGCTCCTGCAGATGCGTCTTGAAATTAAGGACCTACATGTCCACTACGGCAAGATTGAAGCAATTAAAGGTGTTTCAGTTGTCGTCAATGAAGGCGAAATTGTCACTCTCATCGGTGCTAATGGTGCTGGTAAGACAACGATGCTCAAGACAATTTCTGGCCTGCGTCCAGTAACAAGCGGACAGATTCTTTTCAATGGTGAAGATATTTCGAAGATGCCTGCCCATAAGCGTGCCGATCTTGGATTAGCCCAAGCACCAGAAGGTCGCGGAATCTTTGTCGGTATGAGCGTTTTGGAAAACCTTGAAATGGGTAAATACAACCGTAAAGATCGCAAGAAAGAAATGGCTGAAGACTTAGAAAAGGTGTATCACCTCTTTCCACGTCTGAAAGAGCGTGCTTTCCAAGCTGGCGGAACTTTGTCTGGCGGTGAGCAGCAGATGCTTGCTATCGGTCGTGCCCTGATGTCTCGCCCAAAGGTTTTGCTTCTTGATGAGCCTTCTATGGGTCTTGCACCGCTGATGATTCAAAATATTTTCAACATCATTACTGAGATCAATAAGACCGGCGTGACAATTCTTCTTGTGGAGCAAAATGCACAACAAGCGCTACAGCGCGCACACCGTGCTTATGTTCTAGAAGTTGGAAATGTTGTTAAGGAAGCTAAAGCTTCAGATCTACTCAATGATCCAGCTGTGCGTGCTGCATACCTTGGAACAGGTGCTCACTAACTTCTTTCAGCAAGAATCATGCAAGTGATACGGGCAGTGCAGGTGCGCTGTCCGTCTTCATTTGTAATGACAATATCCCAACAGCACAATGTTTTTCCTATGGAAACAGCTGTTGCAACGCCTGTGACTATTCCTGTGGCTGTTGCCTTGTGATGTGTCGCGTTGATATCGATTCCAACGATTCTTCTATTCTCGCCAGCATTTAATTGTGTTCCTACAGAACCCAGTGATTCTGCCAAGACAACACTTGCCCCACCATGCAAAATGCCCATGGGTTGCGTGTTTCCTTCAACAGGCATAGTTCCCACTAAACGTGTCAGTGAGGCTTCAGTGATTTCAATGCCCATTTTTTTATCGAGGGCGCCGCTTCCACGTTCGCGAATAATTGAAAGATAGTCCGGTTCTGTCATGGCTTGAGTCTAATGGGCACTCTACGATGCATCCATGACCAAACGCCTGTTGCTTATCGATGGGCACTCCATGGCATATCGCGCATTCTTCGCTCTGCCTGCCGAGAACTTCACAACGGCCCAAGGTCAGCACACCAATGCTATTTACGGCTTTGCAACGATGTTGCTCTCACTGCTTTCGACAGAAAAGCCTACGCATGTGGCAGTGGCATTTGATGTCTCGCGCAAGACCTTTAGATCAGAGATTTTTCCTGAGTACAAAGCCAATCGCGCGAAGACTCCTGATGAGTTTAGATCACAGATGTCATACCTACATGAGCTGGTAACGGCATTTGGTATTACAACATTTGAAGTGGAAGGCTTTGAAGCAGATGACATCATCGCAACTATTTCTAAGCAAGCTGAGCGCGAAAATGCTGAAGTATTTATCTGTACGGGTGACCGTGATTCTTTCCAGTTGGTAAATGAAAAGACCACCGTGCTCTATCCAAAACGTGGTGTTAGTGACTTAACTCGTATGACACCTGAGGTAGTGCAGGAAAAATATGGAATGAGTCCGCAGCAGTATCCAGATTTTGCCGCACTTCGTGGAGATCCCAGTGACAATCTGCCATCTGTCCCAGGGGTTGGCGAAAAAACTGCAGCTAAATGGATTGTTGAGTATGGCTCACTCCATGAGTTAATTGCCAACATAGACAAGTTGGGTGGCAAGGTTGGTCAGTCGCTACGTGATTCAGTTAATGATGTAATACGAAACCGTGAATTAACTCAGTTAGTCGCAAATGTTCCACTTGATTTAAGCATCGATGCCTTGGCTTGGAGCGGTGTTGATGAAAACAAAACTAATCCACTGTTTGGGAAGTTGGAGTTTAAAACCCTGAAAGATCGGATGAAGCCGATTTTGCTAAAAGGGAGCGCCAAAGCTGCCGAGCCTGAGTTTGAGTTGTTTGCAACCGAAATAGCCGAAGGCGTTCTAACCCCTGATGAGGCTTCAGCAAAGATCGCACAACACTCTGGTGATATAGCACTGGCATATCAATTAGTTGATGAAAAGTTACATCGCTATGCAATTGCATTGACACCTGATGATGTCTTTTTGGTTCATTCATCAACGATGGGGGATTGGGCTACTGATTTAAAAGTTGGAAAGATTGCCCATGATGCAAAGTCCTTAGGGCGTCTAAATGGTCTTACCGGAATCTCTTTTGATACATCACTTGCTGCCTATCTTGTTAACCCAGGGGTGCGAAGCCAAGAGCTCAAAGATATTCAGGAGCGCTGGGGAGATGGTTCAGCGATTAACCAAGCCAGTGCAGAACAAGAGCTTCTGACATCTGCTCGCGCAATGTTCACCTTACGAGATTCATTGACCCGTGAATTAAAGGAGCGAAACCTCTGGGATCTGTTTATGACAATGGAGCTGCCAGTTGCCAACCTTTTGGCACGCATGGAGTCCATAGGAATTGCAGTTAATAAAAAGGGATTAGACACACTTGCCGCCTTTTTCGAGGGTGAGGTCGCACGAGAGACCAAGTCAGCACATGATTCTGTCGGCCACGAGTTCAATGTGGCATCTCCGAAGCAGTTACAAGTTGTTTTATTTGATGAGCTTGGATTGCCTAAAACCAAAAAGATCAAGACTGGCTATACAACAGATGCCGAAAGTCTCGACTGGTTACATAAAAAGAGTGGTCACCCAGTTCTTACATCCTTGCTTCGAATTCGTGAAACAAAGAAGCTAGGAACAACAGTTGAAGGTCTTATCGCTGAGATTGCAAAAGATGGACGCATCCACACACACTTCCAACAAACGGTTGCGGCAACTGGTCGACTTTCTTCTACTGGGCCTAACTTACAAAACATTCCAGTGCGCACCGAAGAGGGACGAAAGATTCGTGATTGCTTCACGGTAGGAAAGGGGTATGTCGCATTATTAACGGCTGACTACAGCCAGATCGAAATGCGCATCATGGCTCACTTGTCCCACGATGAAAGATTGTTAGCAGCCTTTGCATCGGGAGAAGATTTGCATGCAACGGTTGCCGGACTTGTCTTTGGAGTTAAATCATCTGAGGTAGATCCAGAAATGCGCCGTCAAATGAAAGCTATGTCATATGGACTTGCTTACGGCCTTTCTTCATATGGCTTAGCTGCTCAACTAGATATTTCGCCTCCTGCAGCTCAGCAGTTGATGGATACTTATTTCGAGCGCTTCGGTGGGATTCGTGACTACTTACAGACTGTTGTGGAGGATGCGCGCAAAGTTGGCTATACCGAAACCATTATGGGTCGGCGCAGATACTTGCCTGATTTAATGCATGACAACCGTCAACGCCGTGAGGTCGCAGAACGCATGGCGCTTAATGCCCCAATTCAAGGTTCGGCTGCAGACATCATTAAATTGGCCATGCTCAATGTTCAAACAGCTATTGAAAAAGAGAAGTTGAATTCACGATTGTTATTGCAGATTCACGACGAATTGATCTTAGAAGTTGTAGCTGGTGAAGAAAAGAAAATTAGCGCATTAGTAAAGCGCGAAATGGGTGCTGCCTATCCTCTGAAAGCTCCTTTAGATGTAAACGCTGGCTTGGGTCTTACCTGGCACGAAGCCGCGCACTAATTACTTAACCTCATTAGAAATATCTTTAATTGCCCGTAGATCTTCTTCTTCAGTTGGAATGTCATTGGCAGCGCTCAAACGCCCGCGACCAATAGATAAGATGATTAATCCGATACCGATCATTATCGGCAACATTGCTAAACCAATGCGTGGGGAGAAAGCTTCAGATACAACTCCACCAACAGCAGCACCTACAGCCATAAAGGAACCTTCAACACTCCAAATCCATCCGAGGGACGCGGTTTGGGAACCCTTAGGTCTTACCGCTTCTAGAACTTCGAAATAGAAAACTTGAACAGCACCACCTAAAAATCCAATAGAGGCCCCAACAAGTGCCATGGTCCAATCCGGATATGTGAAGGCGACAGGAATGCACGCGATTAACCACAATGTGTAAGCACGTCGTAAAGCAAGTAGTGGTGGTAATTTCTTTGAGACTAATCCACCTAGTAAGCCACCTATAACTGTTGCAACTCCAAAGGAAGCAAAGATCCAAGCGACACGATGTTGGACGCCTTCTTGCGTAGCAAATGCAGGAACTGCAACATCAAATACTCCCCACCCAAAACCAATAAAGCAGCCTTCAAACATCAAGAGTTGAATTGCTCGATCTCTCCACAATCTTTGTTGATCCTTTTGCTTTTTTTCTGGTATCCAATCGCGCGAGGCGGGTGTCAGTGACAATGCAATTCCGCCAAATAACATCAATGCTGCGACTGTGCCCAAACCCAATCCTGGGCGAGAAGATAGCGAAAGCGCTGTGATTGCAACGGGACCAATAACGCTAGTTGAACTCATCATCGAAGAGTCAAAGGCGTATGCAGTTCTCAAATACGATTCCGGAACGATGTCTTTCCATAATGGTCGAACAGATAAGTTAATTGGGGGAGCGGTAAAACCCAAAATAAATGCTGTGATCAAAATTGATTGCCGGGTGTCCATTGTGTTGAGAAGTAAAATAAGTCCAGCATAGAGAGGAACCAAAATACGAATGGGCCACTTTTGACCAAAGCGATCCATTACTGAACCGCGCAGGCCAGCAGTTGCGGCCCCAGCTAAAGAGTTCAAACCAATGGCAAAACCGGCTGCTGCAACTGATCCAGTTTCCTGTTCGGTCTTAAAAAAGATTCCGAGGCCGATCATGCCGTAGGCCAAACGCGCCGGAAATGCGCTCATACCGAGCCGAAGCACTTGGGGGAAAGCCATGAGCTCTCTGTATCTCTTCATAACGTAATTCATTCTAGTCATTACGCTCAAAAAAGTATCTGGATTTGCCCTTATGAGCGTGTAAACCGTACCCTTGCCCTTCAGCCGCGAAAGCGGGAACTACTACTTTCTATCCCTACGGAGCTCAATTGTCTACACCACAAATTGCAATAAATGACATCGGATCAGCTGAAGATTTTCTAGCAGCAATCGAAGGCACAATCAGAAATTTCAATGATGGCGACCTAGTTTCAGGTGCTGTTGTTCAAGTTGGACGCGAAGAAGTACTTGTTGATATCGGATACAAGACAGAAGGCGTTATTCCAGCTCGCGAACTTTCAATTCGCCACGATGCAGATCCAAACTCAATCGTTAAAGTCGGTGAGATTATTGAAGCTCTCGTTCTTCAGAAAGAAGACAAAGAGGGTCGCCTAATTCTTTCCAAGAAGCGCGCACAGTACGAACGCGCATGGGGAGATATCGAAGGCAAGAAGGAGCGCGACGAAGTTGTC
>JBILAD010000087.1:0-4908 GCA_044354355.1 Candidatus Planktophila sp.
ACAGTTATTGAAGTTGTTAAGGGCGGACTTATCGTGGACATCGGTCTACGTGGCTTCCTTCCAGCATCACTTGTTGAAATGCGTCGCGTTCGCGATCTGACTCCATACATTGGCAAGCAGGTAGAAGCACGCATCATCGAGCTAGATAAGAATCGCAACAACGTTGTTCTTTCACGTCGTGCATTCCTTGAGCAGACACAATCAGAGTCACGCACAACGTTCCTGAACCAGCTCCAAAAGGGCCAGGTTCGCACAGGTGTTGTTTCATCAATCGTTAACTTTGGTGCATTCGTTGACCTAGGTGGCGTTGATGGTTTGGTTCACGTTTCAGAGCTTTCATGGAAGCACATTGATCACCCAGGTGAAGTTGTTGAAGTTGGCGACGAGGTAACTGTTGAAGTTCTCGAAGTTGATTTCGAGCGCGAGCGTGTCTCGCTTTCACTTAAGGCAACACAAGAAGATCCATGGCAGGCATTTGCTCGCACACACACAATCAATCAGGTTGTTCCAGGTGTTGTGACAAAGCTTGTTCCATTCGGTGCATTCATTCGTGTTCACGAGGGTATTGAAGGCCTAGTTCACATTTCAGAGTTGGCAGAACGCCACGTTGAGATTCCAGAGCAGGTTGTTCAGGTTGATGATGAACTATTCGTGAAGATCATCGATATCGACCTAGAGCGACGTCGTATTTCACTATCACTCAAGCAAGCTAATGAAGGACATGAGATCGAGATCGAAGCATTTGATCCAACTCAGTACGGAATGGCTGCTCGTTATGACGCAGAAGGAAACTTCATTTACCCTGAAGGTTTTGATGCAGACTCACAAGAGTGGAAGCCAGGATATGAAACACAGCGCGAAGAATGGGAAAAGCAGTACGCCCAAGCCCAAGAGCGTTTCATGGCACACAAGAAGCAGAAGTCAGAAGCAAAGGTTGCTGATGCAGCCGCTGCTCCAGCTGAAGGCGCAGAAGAAGTTGTTGCCGCTGAATAAGTAAGAAGACTCTATGAAAAGGCCTCGCATAACTGCGGGGCCTTTTTCATTCTCCGACTATTCTTTGAACATGCGAGTGATCGGATTAACCGGGGGCATTGGTTGCGGCAAGTCACTAGCCGCCCAGTACTTTGCTGAACTCGGTGCACTGGTGATCGATGCGGACCAATTAGCGCGTGCTGCAATTGAACGCGGAACAGATGGCTTTGATGAAGTTGTCACTTTATTTGGGGATTCGATTTTAAAGGATGGAAACATTGATCGCAGGGCTTTAGGCGAACTGATATTTAAAGATCCAGCAGCCAAAAAACATTTAGAGAGCATCATCCATCCTTTCGTGCGAAGAGAGTTTGAAGAAGCAGTTGCCTCACTTAAGGGGGATCAAGTACTTGTGTATGAGATTCCATTGTTAGTTGAGACAAAAGCACATGAAAGATTTGATGTTGTTATAACTGTCGAATCTGAAATGGAAAACCGTGTTGCGCGCCTGCGGGGTAGGGGAATGCATATTTCCGAGATTGAAGGACGTATTGCTGCCCAGGCAACTCGTGAGGAGCGCATAGAGGTTGCTGATTTCCTCATAGAAAACGATGGAAGTGAAGATGAGCTGCTCCGTCAGGTTGAAAATATTTGGGATAGCCTCCACGATAATAAATAAGTAGGCTTACCGAATGCGCCCAATATCTGATCTGCAACGCAGAGTTGAGCCCTTTCAAGTAATTAGTGATTATGTTCCAGCCGGTGATCAACCCGCTGCGATCGCAGAGATTGCAAAACGCATTAATGCAGGAGAAAAAGATGTTGTTCTTCTCGGTGCTACTGGTACTGGAAAGTCTGCAACAACTGCTTGGTTAATTGAACAATTGCAGCGCCCAACTTTGGTATTGGCACCTAATAAGACACTTGCCGCCCAGTTAGCTAATGAGTTCCGTGAGCTACTGCCCAATAACGCAGTCGAGTATTTTGTGTCTTATTACGACTACTACCAGCCAGAGGCCTATGTTCCACAGACAGATACATTTATTGAGAAGGATTCAAGTGTTAATGAAGAGGTAGAACGGTTGCGTCACTCTGCTACAAATTCACTGCTAACCAGGCGCGATGTCATAGTCGTGGCAACGGTTTCTTGTATTTATGGCTTGGGCACACCGCAGGAGTATGTGGATCGCATGGTGCGCCTTCGTGTTGGTGAAGAAATAGAACGTAATGCTTTGCTTCGCAGATTTGTTGATGTTCAATACAAGCGCAATGACATGGCCTTTGAGCGGGGGACATTTCGTGTCCGCGGTGACACCATTGAGATCATTCCTATGTATGAAGAACTTGCCATTCGAATTGAAATGTTCGGTGATGAGATTGAGAAGCTATCCACACTCCATCCCTTAACGGGGGAGATCATCAGGGATGAGGAGGAGATCTTCATCTTCCCTGCCACGCACTACGCCGCAGGTCCTGAAACGATGAAGCGAGCAATTGGCGATATTCAGGATGAGCTACAAATTCAATTAAACCTTTTTGAAAAGCAGGGCAAGTTACTAGAGGCCCAACGTCTTCGCATGCGCACAACATTTGATATTGAAATGATGGAGCAAATTGGATTTTGCAGTGGCATCGAGAACTATTCACGACATCTAGATGATCGAGCTGCAGGATCTGCCCCGCACTGCCTACTTGATTACTTCCCAGAAGATTTCTTGGTTGTTATCGATGAAAGTCACGTGACGGTTCCTCAGTTGGGTGCAATGTTTGAAGGCGATGCTTCGCGCAAGCGCACATTGGTTGAGCATGGTTTTCGCCTACCTAGCGCTTTGGATAACCGACCACTTAAGTTTCCAGAGTTTGTTGAAAGAACTGGCCAAATTCTTTATCTTTCTGCAACACCAGGTAAGTATGAAATGGCCAAGGTAAATGGCGATGTTGTGGAACAAGTCATTCGCCCAACGGGTCTGGTGGATCCACAGATAGTTATAAAGCCGATCAAGGGTCAGATTGATGATCTGCTTAATGAAATCAATATTCGTGCAGCTAATAATGAGCGTGTTCTCGTAACCACTTTGACGAAGAAGATGTCTGAGGATTTAACAGATTATCTGCAAGAGCGAGGAGTTAATGTTCGTTATTTACACTCTGAAGTAGACACCTTGCGACGCGTTGAATTACTACGCGAGCTTCGCACAGGTGATTACGATGTATTGATTGGCATCAACCTACTTCGTGAAGGTTTAGATCTACCTGAAGTTTCTCTCGTTGCAATTTTGGATGCAGATAAAGAGGGCTTCCTTCGCTCCTCAACATCATTGATTCAAACAATTGGGCGCGCTGCCCGAAATGTTTCTGGCGAGGTGCACATGTATGCAGATCGCATCACTGACTCGATGGCTAAAGCAATTGATGAGACTAACCGCCGACGTGCAAAACAGGTTGCTTACAACCTTGAGCGAGGAGTGGACCCACAGCCACTGCGCAAGAAGATCGCCGACATTACCGATCTGATCAACCGGGAGAGTGAAGATACCGAAGAGCTTTTGTCCCATGAAAAGGGCGGGGCAAAGAAGGTTGGCTCATCTGCCGGAATTTTTGATAAATCCTCGACCTCTTTGCCGCGCAAGGATCTGATCGCATTGATAGGCTCGCTCACCGATCAGATGCGCAATGCAGCATCTGAACTTCAATTTGAGGTTGCTGCGCGGTTGCGAGATGAAATCAAGATTTTGAAGAAAGAGCTACGAATGATGGAAGAGGCTGGGGTTTGAGTATCGATAAGTTGGTTGTGCGCGGAGCACGCGAACACAACCTTAAAAATGTTTCCATCGAACTTCCTCGCGATGCATTAGTCGTATTTACTGGATTATCTGGTTCAGGCAAGTCTTCTTTAGCTTTTGACACAATTTTTGCTGAAGGACAGCGCCGCTATGTTGAATCACTATCGGCATATGCACGCCAATTCTTAGGGCAGATGGATAAGCCGGATGTAGATTTCATTGAAGGTCTTTCTCCTGCAGTTTCTATTGATCAGAAATCAACTAATCGCAACCCTCGATCAACGGTTGGAACAATTACCGAGGTCTATGACTATCTGCGTCTTTTATTTGCTCGTGCAGGACGACCACACTGTCCAAACTGCGGCCAGGCCGTTACCCGTCAATCACCACAGCAAATCGTGGATCAGATTCTTGAGCTCCCACCAACAACTAAGTTTCAGGTCTTAGCTCCAGTTATTCGTGCGCGTAAGGGTGAGTTTGTTGAACTATTCAGCGATTTAATTACCCAGGGATATTCACGTGCACGCATTGATGGTGAAGTAGTTCAACTCTCTGATGCACCGAAGCTAAAAAAGCAAGAAAAGCACACCATCGAAGTCGTTATCGATCGCTTAACTGCAAAGGCAGAGAGTAAGACACGTCTGACCGATTCAATTGAAACAGCTTTGCGTCTTGCATCCGGAATTGTTGTATTGGACTTTGTTGATGCAAAGGGCGCCGATAAAGAGCGCACATATAGCGAGCATCTTGCCTGTCATGATTGCGAACTTTCCTTTGAGGAGTTAGAGCCTCGTTCTTTCTCATTTAACTCTCCTTTTGGTGCATGTGCTGAATGCTCAGGCATTGGAACTAAAAAAGAGGTTGATGAGGATCTGATCATTCCCGATGATTCAATTTCAATTAATGAGGGTGCTATTGCGCCATGGTCTGGTGGGCAATCATCTGATTACTTCCTGCGTTTGCTAGAGGCTTTAGCCAAGGACCTGCCATTCTCACTCGATACACCGTGGAAGAAGATCTCAGTTAAAGCACGCGAGGCAATCCTTAATGGCTATGAGTATGAAATTAAGATGAAGTACAAAGGGCGTTACGGTGCTAGAAACTACACAACTGGCTTTGAAGGAGTTATTCCCTTTATTCACCGACGTCACGA
>JBILAD010000115.1:0-3535 GCA_044354355.1 Candidatus Planktophila sp.
CACTGATATTCCGATCTCTAAGTACTTAAATGAGAATGAACAAATATTCGCTTTCCCTTCCGAAGACGGTAAAGCGCTTCTAGTAAATCTTCCATTTAAATCTGAAATCGGCACCGATTTATTGCCTAACAACAAACCTGCGCTGCCTGGAGTTATAGAAACCCTTCGAGAAGATTCGGCAGAGTTTGCAAAGAGTGTGGGGTTGACTTCAAATGTAACTGGAATTGGCGCACTTCTCGGAGATTTGTTTGGCGCTTTCGAAGGTATTGACTCTTCCTTGCTCCTAACAACATTAGGTGTTGTCGCACTGATTCTTATTGTTGTTTACCGATCACCAGTGCTTTGGATTCTGCCATTGTTCTCGGCGGTTATTGCACTATCGACCGCTGGTGGGCTTGTTTATCTACTTACCAAAAACGATGTCATTGATCTCAATGGTCAGTCGCAGGGAATTCTTTCTGTCTTGGTACTTGGTGCGGCAACGGATTATGCGCTGCTCTTAATTTCTCGCTACCGGGAAGAGTTGCACCATCATGATCATCCTGCGCAGGCGATGAAAGCAGCGCTCAAGGGCGTCTTTGAACCAATCGTTGCATCTGGTGCAACTGTGATTTCTGCATTACTAGTTTTGTTGCTGAGTGATCTTTCTGGAAACAGAGGTTTAGGCCCAGTGGGTGCAATTGGAATTGCAGCTGCAATGCTCGTAATCCTCACATTGCTACCAGCTCTCTTGGTGGCCTTTGGTCGTTGGGTTTTCTGGCCACGTATTCCTAGAAATGATGATGTTAATTCTCAACTAACTGGCACGTGGGCCAAGATCGGTTCTGCCGTTGAAAAGCGTCCTCGCAAACTGTGGATTCTCACCGCCATCGTTCTTTCGATTTTGGCTGGTTTCTCAACCACACTCAATGCACGGGGATTATCAACAGCAGATGCATTCACGCAGCGTCCTGATTCAGTGGTTGGTCTTGAACGATTGAGTGAGCACTTTCCAGGAGGTTCAGGACAGCCAACAGAAGTAATTGTCCCTGAAGGTCTTGTCGGTTCGGTCTCAGCCGCCCTTAAAGGTGTTGAAGGTGTTTCATCTGTAGAGCCAATGCGCATTACTGCTGCAATTCCTGGCCAGCCTCTTTCTGAGGTGAAGGTGGTTGAAGGGATGGTTGTATTAAACGCAACTTTGGCACTTAATCCAGATTCAGTCGAAGCGCGAGACATCATTCCGGTGATTCGCGAAGCAGTTCATGCAATCGATCCAAAAATTCTTGTTGGTGGAAGTACCGCTGTTGCATTCGATACTGATGTTTCGGCAAATCATGACAACCGCACAATTATTCCAATTGTTTTGGTATTGATTACCATCATTCTTGGGCTGCTCCTGCGAAGTATTTTGTCAGCGGCGCTTCTTTTAGGAACAGTCGTGTTGTCATTCTTTGCAACTCTTGGTGCATGTCAACTTGTTTTTGAAAACATCTTTGGGTTTAAAGGCGCGGACACCTCATTCCCATTGTTTGCTTTCATTTTCTTAGTTGCACTTGGCATTGATTACAACATCTTCCTCATGACTCGTGTCCGAGAAGAAAGTGCCAAGATCGGAACCCGAGCTGGTGTTATTAAGGGTTTGACTGTCACAGGTGGCGTGATTACATCGGCAGGAATCGTTCTAGCAGCTACGTTTGCTGTGTTGGGCGTCTTGCCACTTGTTTTCCTAGCTGAACTAGGCTTTGCAGTTGCATTTGGTGTTCTTCTCGATACTTTAATTGTTCGCACAATTTTAGTACCGGCTCTTGTCCACGATATCGGTGGCAAAGTCTGGTGGCCATCTAAGTTACAGAACAGTTAAGTATGAGCCTTCGTGTTGGTATCGCCGGGTATGGATTAGCCGGGCGATACTTTCACGCACCATTGCTTAAGGGATGTGGCTTTGAAGTAGTTACAATCCAAACTAGTAATCCTGAGCGATCAGCCCATGCTCTGGCAGATTTTCCTAAGACAACAGTTCTCTCAACTATTGAAGATCTAGTCGCGCAGCAACTAGATCTTGTAGTTGTGGCCTCGGCAAATTTGGTTCACGCCAAGCATGCACTGGCGGCAATAAATGCAGGGATTCCTGTTGTTGTCGATAAGCCTATGGGCCGCACACTTGCTGAAACTCGAGAGATTGTAAATGCAGGAGAGTCTGCTGGCGTTGGGGTGTGCACCTTCTTTAATCGTCGCTGGGATAGTGACGCGTTAACGATTAAGAAAGTATTAGCAAGTGGCGTTCTAGGTGAAGTGCATCGAATTGATTCACGGTTTGAAAGATTTAGACCAGAACTCAATGCAACTTCCTGGCGAGAGAATATGTCTGCAGCAGATGGCGGTGGGCAATTATTAGATTTGCAACCACATTTAATCTCAACTGCAATCGATTGGTTTGGCACAGCAGAACTTGTTACCGCCAGTGTTCGTTCATTGCGCGGGGGAGCAGATGATGATTCTGTTGTGGTTCTGCGCCATGAGAGCGGTGTGATGTCTTACCTTTCTGCCAGTGCTGTTGTGGGCGCACCAGGGCCACGTATTCGCATTTTGGGTACTAAGGGAGCATTAGTAATAAATGATTTAGATCCGCAGGAAGCACTGTTGCGCGCAGGTAACTTTCCCGAAAATGGTACGTGGACACTTCCAACTACTTCACCAGCCTTCCTCCATCGCGCAGATGTGGTTGAAGAGATCGAATCTGTTCCAGGAAATTACGGTCACTTCTATAAGGGTGTTGAGTTAGCAATTACGACTGGTTCGCCATGGCCGGTGCCAAACTCTGATGCACTATTAGTGGCATCCATCATTGACCAGGCCCGTGAAACTGGCACACGTGAACACTGACGTTCTAATCGTTGGTGCTGGACTAGCCGGACTGAGCGCGGCGATTCATCTGGAATCTCAAGGTGTTGATGTAACGGTGATTGAGTCTTCAGATCGCGCTGGCGGACGCGTTGCCAGTGATGTCATTGATGGTTTTATTTGTGATCGTGGATTTCAGTTAATTAATGCAAAGTATCCAGCGTTGGAAGAGCTAAACGTTATTAATGAATTAGATTTTATTGCAGCACCACGGGTCATTGAAGTATGTCTTAACGATGGCCGTCATCCAATTGGTGATCCCCGCCAAGTGCCGTGGACGGCATTAGATAAAGCAACCGGCACGATCCCAGAAAAGCTTGCGCTATTGCGAATGATCATGGGTCAGGCAAAAGCGGGTGAATCAATCGGACAAGCATTGCGAAGTACTGGAAGTTGTTATGAAAGAGTATTGCGACCATTCCTGCAGGGTGTCTTTTTAACTGATCCTGATAATGTGGATGCAACCTATGGGCATTCAATCATTCGAAGCTTTGTCAGTGGAAGACCGGGAGTGCCTCGAAATGGAGTGGGTGAACTGCCGAAAGCACTGGTTAAGCGCATAAGCAATATCAACTACAACACCAGAGTAGATCGCATAGATCAAACTTCGGTTCACACTAACAATGGCACCTTCACGGCCATAAAGATCTTGATT
>JBILAD010000116.1:0-3487 GCA_044354355.1 Candidatus Planktophila sp.
TTGATCTGCTACCTACCTGTAGGTTCTGAAGTTGCTGCTAAGTACTATGCACAGTGTGCAATTGATGCAGGTTGTGCATTTGTTAATGCGCTTCCAGTATTTATCGCATCAGATCCTGTATGGGAAAAGAAGTTTGCTGATGCAGGTCTGCCTATCGTTGGAGATGACATTAAGAGCCAGGTTGGTGCGACTATCACTCACCGCATCATGGCTAAGTTGTTCCAGGATCGCGGCGTTCACCTAGATCGCACCTACCAGCTCAATGTTGGTGGAAACATGGATTTCAAGAACATGCTCGAGCGTGATCGTCTTGAATCCAAGAAGATTTCAAAGACAAACTCGGTTACCTCTCAATTGCACCATGATCTTGGTGAGAAGAATGTTCACATCGGACCATCGGATTACATTCCATGGCTAGATGATCGCAAGTGGGCCTACGTTCGCCTCGAAGGCCGCGCATTTGGTGATGTTCCGCTAAACCTTGAATACAAACTAGAAGTGTGGGATTCACCAAACTCTGCTGGCGTAATCATTGACGCACTTCGTTGCGCAAAGATCGGTCTAGATCGCAAGATTGGTGGCGCTCTGCTTTCACCTTCTAGCTACTTTATGAAGACCCCACCAACTCAGTACACAGATGAGGCAGCTCATACAAAGACTGAGGATTTTATTTCAGGGAAACTAGATCGCTAAATAGTAATTAGTACAAGAGAAAGCGCCCCCGGGAAAACCCAAGGGCGCTTTTTTATCCCTCACGGAGAGTTGAGGGTCAAATCGTCGCATCCTCAGGAGTGCGACGAATATGCATTAACCCTGCAATTGCTAACAGAAGAAATACAAGACCACCAACTAGAGAAGCTATTGCTGCATATCCCGCAATTACACCCATCATTCCAAATGCATACGCCTCAAGAAGCATGCCTCTAAGAGTGTTTCCCATGAACAATGTGTCGCGCAGTTCAGAAAGTTTTGCAGTTCTTTCTGCATCCTTACTACCTCCGCGTACCGCTGCCATGTATTCAGTTGAAACTTCTGAGTATGTTGCTGGTTTTCCCATCACAGCCATTGCAGAGGCCTTCATGTGTTCCCAGATGTAAAGATCTGAATAATCTTTAGCCATCTCACCAGATACAACCTGCTTACCCGCCCACTTCAGAAGTTGATCCTTGGTTTCTGATGGAAGACCAGCTTCAATTGGAAAAGCAATATTTTGATTTTCAAGTTGGCTTCTTACTGAATCATTAGCAAAACTAGCCCCAAAGTTGAGCAGTCCAGCAAATGTAAACAGCAGTACGGCTAATCCCAGGCCGACAAATGAGACTAACTTGTCAAAGGTTCTTCGTTTCATTTTCTACTCTCTCCCTTTTAGTTGTTGATAGAAAATCAACACAAGGTATGTGTACTCCGAGAGTTAGTTGATATAGACGAAAAGTGCGAGGGTCACCACTCTGTGCACGCTAAGTGAGGGTTTACTCTCAATCAATGTGACGATTGCACAGAGATTGACCATCAGGGCCAACCTCAAAATGTGAACAAGGGACATGTAATTTATCGAAAGCTTTGTCACCGTAATGAGTGCGATAAGCCAGTGCTAGCAGAACACGAAGATTTGTTTCTCCATCAGATTTAATGCCAAAAACCTGGGCGCTTCGACTGACAGTATTTTCGATTACCTTTTCGTTATGTGAGGTTTGCGAAGCGATCGCGGCGTTTGATTTACCTTCGCACACTAGCTCCAGTACCAATTGTTCAAAAGGAGTTAATTCTCTTGTTGAAATCGTGATGTCTCGTACCATGTGTATTTCCGCCTCTCCGCGTGTTCCTATTGTGCTCTTCTTTTTTTCGCGGGTCACCCCTTAGGATGCGCGAATGAGCGAAATCTTGTCTAGCCTAGAAAATAGAGTGCTAACCCTCACCTTTAATCGTCCGGAAAAGATGAACGCCTTGACGCGTTCTATGTACGCAGGATTAGCTAAGGGTCTTAATGACGCCGCAGGTGACTTTGGTATCCGCGCAGTGGTCATCACTTCGGCGGGGGACCACTTCACCGCAGGCAATGACATCAACGATTTCATGAACAATCCACCAACTTCGGATGATTCAGAGGTGGCGCAATTTCTAGCAGCTCTTCTTAACTTCCCAAAACCATTGCTCGCTGCAGTTAAGGGAAACGCAGTAGGAGTCGGAACAACGATGTTGCTGCACTGTGACGTCGTTATTGCTGGATCAACTGCAAACTTTTCCATGCCTTTTGCATCCTTAGGGCTTGTTCCAGAAGCTGGTTCTAGCTACTTGTTCCCTCAACTTGTTGGGTATCAAAGAGCGGCGAGAATCTTCATGACGGGTGAAAGTTTCGATGCAGATTCAGCCATTGAAATGGGATTGGTGACAGCAAAGGATTCTGATCCGCTTGCTCACGCTTTGAAGATCGCTGAACACATCGCCGAGCAACCACCTCAGGCAATTATCAACACCAAAGCTTTGCTCAAAGCGCGTAACCATGATTCTGTCGCGGCTGTTATGAAGGCTGAGTTTGAAATCTTTGCAATGGCCCTTCAATCTGAAGAAGCTATGGAAGCATTCATGAAGTTCATGTCTAAGAAGGGTAATTAAATGTCACTAGCCGGAAAAAGAATGTTCATCACAGGTGGATCTCGAGGTATTGGTTTGGCGATCGCACTTCGTGCAGCCAAAGATGGCGCATCTATTGCAATTGCAGCAAAGACTTCTGATCCAAACCCTAAACTGCCAGGCACAATTCATACAGCTGCAGCAGAAATTGAAGCCGCTGGTGGAAAAGCCCTTGCAATCCAGTGCGATTTACGTGATGAGACCCAGATTGAAGCCGCAATGACGCAGGCTGCAGAAGCTTTTGGTGGGATCGACATCGTCGTTAACAATGCCAGTGCAATTAACTTGACACCTACAGATCAAACGCCTGCTAAGCGTTTTGATTTGATGTTTGATGTCAATGTACGAGGAACCTTCCTTACTTCTCAAGCAGCTTTGCCTTACTTGCGAAAGTCGGCGGCCGAAGGTCGCAACCCTCACATCTTGAATCTTTCACCGCCACTTTCCATGAAGCCGGTCTGGTTCAAAAACCATGTTGCTTACACAATGGCCAAGTACGGAATGAGTATGTGTGTTTTGGGTATGGCTGAAGAGTTCAAGCGTGATGGAATTGGCGTAAATGCTTTATGGCCACGCACGGTTATTGATACCGCTGCTTTGCAAATGATTCCGGGCATTGATGCCTTGGCTGGACGAACACCTGAGATCTTGGCAGATGCTGCATACATCATCTTCAATCGTGATGCCAAAGAGTGCACGGGAAACTTCTTTGTCGATGATGTACTGCTTGCAAGTGAAGGAATCACTGATTTAGAGAAGTACTCAGTTACTCCGGGAACCAAGGATTTCCTATTGGATTTCTTTCTCGACTAAACTGCACTCATGCGCAAATTAGTCTCACTATTTCTAGTTGCTT
>JBILAD010000118.1:0-3413 GCA_044354355.1 Candidatus Planktophila sp.
ACTAGAAGAGTATGAGCACGCTAAAGCGCGTGGTGCCAAGATTTACTGCGAAATTGCAGGCCAGGGCTTGTCCTCTGATGGTTTCCATATTGCAGCACCAGATCCAACTGGGGCTGGCGTACAACGCGCAGTGAAGTTTGCATTAAGAGATGCTGACTTAACAACTGCAGATATTGTCCATTTAAATGCTCATGCAACCTCAACACCTGCAGGTGATGTGGCAGAAGCAAATGCTTTGCGCGCAGCACTTGGAAAAGATGCCGATCACGTTGCAGTCTCTGCGACCAAATCAATGACAGGTCACCTACTAGGTGGTGCTGGAGCAATTGAATCTGTCTTTATTGTGAAAACTTTGCAAGATCGCATGTCCCCACCAACAATAAACATTGATGAGCTAGATCCCGCAGTCACCGTTGATGTTGTTCGAGATAAGCCACGTGCACTGCCTGCTGGCGATATTGCAGCGTTGAATGACTCTTTTGGTTTTGGTGGTCACAACGTTGTGTTGGTCTTTAAGAGCTTATAAATGTCTCCCACATCGCATGATCCACGCGATCCTATTTCACGGATTGAGCGTTTAGTCGATGATGGAAAGTTTCACTTTCTCATTCCCCGCACAGAGTGTGGAATGTTGGCTGTTACTGCAACAGTTAAAGGCAACAAAGTTGTTATCTTCGCATCCGATGCAACAATCAAAAGTGGCGCACTAGGAGTCGATGGATCCAAAGTAATTGTGTCGGCTTATAAAGCAGCCATGGGCGCACAAGTACCAATCATCGGCATTTGGCACAGTGGTGGTGCTCGATTAAGCGATGGTGTTGCATCCCTTGACGCCTTCGGTGAAGTTTTTCAATCAATGATTTCTGCAAGTGGCCGCATCCCGCAACTCTCTTTAGTCCTTGGACCAACAGCAGGAGGCGGTGCCTACGGACCTGCGCTAACAGATGTTGTTGTTTTGGCACCAGAAGGTCGCATCTTTGTAACAGGTCCTGATGTTGTTAAAAGTGTGACTGGTGAAGATATTGATATGGCATTGCTCGGTGGACCTGAAGCACATAAGAAAAACAGCGGTCTTGCACATGTTATTGCTGCAAGTGAAGATGAAGCATTTGAAGATATTCGTGTGTTGACCGCGCTCTTTGCTAACCAAGGCTTTATGAGTTCAGAGGTTGAAGATATTGATTTGTCAGCCTTTGTTCCTGAGTTAAGTGTGCGCACATATGAGGTGCATCCATTAGTTGATGCCATTCTTGATAAAGATGCCGATCACATTGAACTGCTCTCTATGTGGGCACCAAACATGACAACAATTATGGGACGACTCGGTGGTGCAACTGTTGGCGTATTGGCAAATAACCCAGCACACCTTGCCGGTGTTCTAGATGCTGCAGCAGGTGAAAAGGCTGCACGATTTGTACGCACCTGTGATGCCTTTGGCATACCGCTGATAGTCATTGCCGATGTGCAAGGTTTCCTACCTGGTGCTGGCCAAGAATGGGAAGGTGCGGTGCGAAGAGGTGCCAAGTTATTGCACGCATTCGGTGAATCAGTTGTCCCACGGGTCACGTTAATTACGCGCCGTGCCTATGGCGGTGCCTATGTTGCAATGAATTCCAAATCACTCGGTGCAACCCGTGTATTTGCCTGGCCAGAAGCAGAAGTTTCTGTCATGGGCGCAGTTGCAGCGGTGCGTGTATTACATCGCCGACTATTAGCTGATATTCCAGCAGAACAACGTGAATCAATGGAGCTTGAACTTGCTGCAGAGCATGAGCGAGTTTCAGGTGGTGTTAAAAAGGCGATTGAAATTGGCGCAGTCGATGAGATGTTAAGTCCTGCTAAAACGCGAAGTGCGCTAGCAAAAACGATTGCTAACGCACCTCACCGCCGTGGATCCCACGGCAATATTCCGCTTTAACTCTTAAAAGTTACCGAAACAGTTGCGGTAACTGTCTTTTCAATTGTTGATGTGTCATAGGCACCGTAATCAGCTGTCATCGTTGAATCAGGTGTTGTGATCTGAATTGGGCCAGCCTTGACGTTAACAAGTGCACCAATGTCTCCACCAACAGCCTTAGTTAACGCTTCAGCGCGCACCTTTGCATCCTTCATAGCCTCTGCCATTAACTGGGGACGAAGCTCTGGAAGGTTAGAGATGTAGTACTGAGGACCATAGTTATTTGCATTAATCCCAGTCGCAAGAAGTGAACCAATTCCTTGGCTCAGCTTTGAAATCTTCTCAACATCCTTTGAGCGCACAGTTACCTCGCGTGAAGCGCGGTAGGAAAGAATGCGTCCTGTTGCATTTCCGTTGCTGTACTCCTCATTGGCATATGTTGATACTGCGCCAAGAGTTAAGCCATCGGCAGAGATACCACCTTCTGTGAGGTAATTTGAAAGTGCTTCAACATCAGCATCAACTTTTTTAACGGCAGTTGCAACTGTTGGAGATGAGAGCGAGACACTAAGAGTCCACACCGCATTATCTGCCGTTGCTGTTGTCTTTGCAGATCCAGTCACAGTGATTCCATCACTGCTACGTGATGCAAAACCAGAACCGACCTTCATTAATCCACCACCAAGTGCTAGTGAAAGAATGACAGCAGAGATGATGATGGTTATCGCCTTACGGCGCTCCACGGTGATAATTGGACTTTCATTTAGTTGAGTCATACTTGTATCTTACCCGTCAGATTGCACGTAAACGTGGAAGTTCCTGAAGGTCAACACTCCTGAAACGATCTAGTTCTAATTCCCAAGAATTTCCCACCACAGCAGAAATGCCATCTCGGATTGATTCCTCATCAAATGATTGCGCAAGAATGAGCGACAACTGATTTTCAGAAACCTGGACAGCGCCTGATTGATCGACAATTGCGCGATGTATGCCCAGCTCTGGTGTGAAGCGAAATAGCTCACCACCTAATTCAGTTCCTTCTATGACTTCAAAGTTGAGGTAATGCCAACTACGAAGAGCGCTAGCAATTTCTGCGCCAGCACCTTGAGGGCCACGAAACTCTAGTTGCGTGCGAAATGTTCCAGGCATGAGCGGCTGCGGGTTCCATGCAAGCTGTATCCAATTGCCAAGCACCGCTTGGATCGCCCAATCAATATGGTGGCGCAGCGCAGAGGGCGCTGAATGAATGGTTAAGAAACCTCGAACCTGTGACGGCTTTGAAGGCGTGGTTAAACGTTCCATGGTTCTCCTAGCAAGATGCGCCTAATGCGACCTTCCCCAGCGGCATTTACGCTTCACTTTTGCTTGGTGAACACCTCAATTACACACCCACGAGCCTAAAACTGTCTACCCCCGCTTTAGGCATACGGGGCGGTAGGAGGTAGAGTTCACCTCAGTCGGACGCTTAATCAGTACCCGTTTCATGTTTTGCATAATCGGTATCGCTGGAGCAAGA
>JBILAD010000022.1:0-12445 GCA_044354355.1 Candidatus Planktophila sp.
GTGCTGGAAGAGTTGCTGTTACTGGAACGTTCACGTATTTCTCCTTAAGTGGTATTCAAAGAATTGTTTGGGTACCTAAGGCGTAGGGCTCTACAGTGCTAGGCGACTATGGGTAAAGATTACCGCCACACGCTTAAACTCTCTAATGGAAAACGGGAATTAGCTGCGAATAAGTGAGAGAACCGCATCACGCACAGTCTCCATTTGAGCCTGAGTTGAAGCCTCAACATTGAGTCGAAGTAGCGGCTCTGTATTTGATGGGCGCAGATTAAACCACCAGCTATCCCCATTAACGGTTAGCCCATCCAAATGATCGATTGTGACCTGGTCTGATGCATATGTCTTTTCAACTCGTTCGGTTGCCGCTTGTGTGTCTTCAACCTTTGAATTTATTTCACCGCTTATGACATACCTGTTGTATGGCGCAAGTAACTCTGACATCGTGGCATCACTTTCGCCAAGTGCTGCAATGGCATGCAAAGCCGCTAGTGCGCCTGAGTCAGCACGCCAAAACTCTTTAAAGTAGAAGTGTCCTGAATGTTCGCCACCAAAAATCGCACCACTTTCAGCCATCATTTTCTTAATGTAAGAATGGCCAACGCGACTACGTAAACCAACTCCCCCATTTTCATCAATGACCTCTTGAACCGCTCTGGATGAAATTAAGTTATAAATAATTGATGCACCTGGATGTTTTACTAATTCGCGATGGGCAATCAATGAAGTTAATGCAGATGGATTGACTGCGACTCCTCGTTCATCAACTAAGAAGCAACGATCTGCATCCCCATCAAAAGCCAAACCAAGATCTGCTTTCTGATCGATCATGGCTTGTTTTAAGTCCTTCAAAGTAGATTCATCAAGGGGGTTTGCTTCATGATTTGGAAATGAACCGTCAAGTTCAAAGTACATTGGAATAACTTCACAATTGAGTCGAGCAAAGATTGCTGGTGCGGTGTGCCCGGCCATGCCATTGCCTGCATCAACAATGATTTTGAGTGGGCGAATATTCTTTATATCTACAAGCGTTAAAAGATGATCCACATACTCTTCGAGCATATTGCGTTGCTTTTCAACACCAATATTTCGAAGTGCTATTGGTGAACCTTCACGAACAAAGTTTTCAATAGTTACAAGACCAGATTCTTTGCCTATTGGACGCGCACTGCTGAAGCACAGCTTTATTCCGTTGTACTGCGCTGGGTTGTGACTAGCTGTAAACATCGCGCCAGGCAAACCTAATTTTCCAGATGCGAAATACAGCATGTCAGTCGATGCCAATCCGATACGAATCACATCCATGCCTAAGGAGGTTGCACCTGCAGAAAATGCTTCGGCTAAAAGTGGTGAAGATGGGCGCATATCTTCCCCGATAACAATTGTTCCGGGCTCTCTTTCAATCTGGAGAAAACGAGCAAAGGCCACACCAGTTGCAAATGCGAAGTCAACATCTATTTCAACATCTACTAGACCGCGGATGTCATAGGCTTTAAAAATATGTGCAAACTCGTCCACTAAATTTCCTTACGACGGGACTGCGCGCAAATGACCGCGTCGACCAATTTGCTGTTGAGCGGTTGCACTTTCAATAGGAGTTTCTTCTGGCATCTCCTTAAGCGCAACTTCTCGCACTGCATCTGCGATCGCCATCAAATCATCATCTGAAGGTCCTTGTGTTTGACCATCAAGTTCTTGTTTGATCACATTCCAACCGTGAGGAACCTTTAGCCGAGCACCATGCACGGCGCAAAGGTCGTAGGCATGTGGTTCGGAATAGGTTGCAAGTGGACCGACAACAGCGGTCGATTCGGAGTACACATAGGTCAGTGTCATCGTCGCCTGAGATCTGCACCCAGCGCGGGAGCATCGACGACTAGCCTGAGTTCTCATGCGTTAAACATTAGTGGGAAACAGGTGTAAATCTTGGGATTGTCAGGGATTTAGGACGCGAATATTTGAATCAGGTAATTCAATCTTTGTAAAAAGGCTTCCTGGAGCTATTGGAAAGTATCCATATCCATTAACTGAAGATACAAGAGCGCCTGCAAAGGTATCTGGACCTACTTTTGTAATCGTAAATGAACGTGCTGCATCTGGTGCGCGCCAGGTAGCGATATCGGTGCCCTTTATTGTTTTCCTTATGACTTTTCCATTATTCATGGTGACATCTAATGACACATTAATTTGATCTCCTGCAAATGAAACAAGTGGGGTTAGCCCAGAAATAGCAATTGTCAGCGGCACAAGTTCGGGTGCAGAAGTGCTCCACACAAAGTCTTTTCTTCCAGATGCCGTCACAGTGGATTTGATTGCCGCAACTACTGGCTCAGTTGAAGTAATTCGAATAGCCAATACTGTCGAAGTTATCTTCGGAGTGAACTGGAACTCAGTAACTATTCCGGCACTTACTGTTCGGGAAGTTAATCCGACTGGAACGAAAACGCCATCAGCTGACAAAACTTCAGCAGTAACACTTGCATCCACATCACCCGGGGACAAGACTCTTAAGGTGTGCGGTAGGGTTTTTGTGTTCTTAATGATTTGATTCGGAATTGCTGGAATCAGTAAAGACTTCGTGGGAGTTGAGGCAGAGTTAACTAAGTCTCCACCTAGCGAACGCAATCCCTTGCTTTGTTCATCGATCATAAAAGCATTGACTCGACCTGAGCGCGGCGCAACATGGACCGTTAAATACTTATCTCCGGGTGCTAGAGAATCTGTTGGGATAACAATGTAGTTCTTTGAGACAACCGTAATTGTGCGAACAGGTTGCTTTCCATTTTCAGTAAAGCTTTGAACATCTACGATTGCATCGCTAAGACCACTGTTTACAATAATTAATCGACCCTTAGTCGTGATATCGGCTGCCCCACCTACAAACCATTGTGAAGTTGCAGGCCCAGTACAGATTGCTCCACCCGCCCAAGTAGATGCCTTGCTTTGCCACACAACAGGAGTCACACCTTCGGTGTTGAACAGTAAGGAGTCTTTGTTTACTGGCAAGCGCAAAACCTTTACTGGAGCGGTCTTAGTCGTGCGGTTTTCTAGTCGTTGGAACTGTGTTTTCTTCGAAGCAAGTGAAATCTGCGAGTTAAGCCCAGCAATAGTTGGTGGGCAAACAACCGCCGGATAACTCTCTGAATAACTCTTTGTCGTTACCGTGACTGAAAGCAAGCCACCAATACACAAAGCACTCACTAATGCTGCTAATAATCCGATGGAGCGACCGAACTTCATGCCAGCTCCTCTTCGGATATTTCACTCTTACGGCGCCCAGCAGGAAGAGCCATTACCAGAGCTACCGATAAGAAAATGAATTGCAAGGAAAGCCAGCCACGACGAACTGTTCCATCATGTAGCAATGAAATTTCACCAGATTCCGTGACTTCAAATGTCGGTAATCCAAGTTCATTATTTGTTCGATCTAAACGATAACCATTTTGTAGAACTTGCCACGATCTGTTGGAGCTCTCTGTGAGAATGAGAGTTCCAGGACCCGGCACAAATGTTCGTGCACCAAATTCTCCAGCTTCAAGAACTGATCGGTTCCCATCAGCTGTGACAAACAAAAGACGTCCTGTTGGAAGACTGACTTTCCACACCACACCAAGTGATGTTGCAGAAGTTCGAGTAAACCCGCCAATGCCATCGATTGATCTGATGATCTCTTTCTTAAATGGATTCTTCACATAAACATACTTGATGCCGTAATCAGCTAAAGTTTTACTGCTTCCAATACCTGTTCCATCGATCAGCGATCGTGCCGCGAGGGCGATATTTTCATTTTGTTGTGGTGCAACGTCAGCTTCACCTAATGCAATATCTCGCCCTCTAGAAATGTAATACTGGATCTTCTTATCGTCCGTACTTCCTATTTCTCGCAACACCAATATTTTTGTATCTGCTTCAACGCTTAAAAATGCTGGCATTACAGTGGCGCGATTAGCCTGCACAGCAGAGTTAGCTCCACTTGTTAAGCTGTAACCAACAGCCCCTACTGCATATGCAGTGGTGAATAAAATCAGAGTTGCAGATAAGAAATGTCTGTAATGAATGTGACTTAAAATCAAAGTCTCGCGCAACTTATCAAGCAAAACAGTTCCCGCTGCAACCGCTGCCAAAGTCACAACCGAAAGCACAGGCCCTGTCCAAACCTTTGCTGCTCCCTCATTTCCACGAGTAGAAATTGAAAGTGAGCCGATAAGGACGGCCAAAGTTAAAGCGCCTATTCCATACTCACCAATACTTCGTGCATGGGTGGATGAGAACAGAGAAACCATCAGAACCAAAATAATTGGACTAATCAACCACAATGGCACTGAGCCAAGGCCACCTGGATTGCCAGAGAGAACAGCAAGTGATCCCCCACCGGCAACACCCAGCCCTGGTTCAGTTAAGAATCTGCTGGGGTTAATTATCGCTTCAAATGAATATGGCGCATTGACTAGGAATGGTACAAATACAAGTGCTGATCTCTTCTTTAAACGATCAAACCAGAGGATCTTGTCCTGAGTTGTTGAGAACTCTTTGAAGTTTTCAATTGCAATGACAGTCGATGCAACTAAGGCAATCACAAAACTCATTAAGGTAAAGGCATACAGCAGTGAGAAAAGAAGTGAAACCGCAAATATCTTGCGCCAACTGTACTTTTCAATGCTCCACCAGTCATGAAGAACCAATGCAACAAGTGGCACAAAGATAAGCAAGACGAGTGTTCCTATGTGCCCCGAACTAACTGCGGCGATAGTCACAGGGGAAATTGCATAGAGAAATGCCGCTGGGATTGAAATCCAGTTGTTGCTAGTTAGCTTCTTGAGTAAAAGAAAACCGGTCCACATGATAAATATTGGTGCGATTAAGAAAAATGCTGTGATGAAGAATTGAACTTTTCCTAATACAGCAAGGGATGCGATAGCGGTAACAACAACCCAAGGTGGGGTTGCCAAGGAAGAACCCATTCCCACTTGGTGCCAAGACTCGAAGTAAGTTCTCCATAGATCAGTAGCACCTGAAGGTGAAATTGGAAGAGCTCCGCCAACAATTGCTCCCAGGCGGTTTCTTGAATTAAGTATCGAAATAGCCGCGATTGCAATAAAGCCAATTACCTCTGGTCGCTTAAAGACTGAAAGCCAATTAATCGTATTAACGGGAGTCAGTAAATCTTCATCCTCGTCCGATTCTAAAATTGGGGCAGAGTTAGATGTGTCATCTGGAAAAATTCTGCCGCGAACAAGTTCATATAAGCGCTCTGTCCCAAGTCGAAGTTGCGACCAACGAGGCGGAATATAGACAGCAACTACTCTCGCTGTAACAAAGCGTTGTTTCTTGCGAATTTTGCGCGCCTCTAGAATCTTGCCTGGGCGCACAATTAATGATGCAACCGCCAAAATTTCATCAGATGCATAACCAGGTAGTTTTGCTAGTAAAAAACCGAGGGCACGAGCAAGCGCAGAACCTAATAACTGAATTGCAATCCACGGAATCATCCACCATGAAGAGTTTGCAAGTAATACATATGCCGCGTTACGACGATCCAAAAGCAAAGGTCGATGTAAGAAAGCGCCTTCAACATCAATTCTTCTGCGCTCTGTTGCTGAAGCTTGTGCGTGAAATGCAACAGCACTAGTGGCCGCAATTACTGAGTGTCCTGCTGTGCGAGCACGCCAGCCAAAATCAACATCATCACGGAACAATGCAAGGTTTGGATCAAGCCCACCAAGTTCTTCAAAAACATCACGGCGAATTAACGCCCCTGCCGTGCTAACTGAGAGCACATCATGAATTCCATCGTGTTGACCTTGGTCGTATTCCAGTGGTTCCAGACCAGTCCATCGTGCGCCATTGCCAGCAATACTTATGCCAGCCTCTAACAAATGTGTTCGGTCATGCCAACCAAGTAATTTCGGACCAACCATAACTACTTGTGGGCGATCATCAATTGCACTTAATAATTCTGCGAGCGCAGTTGGTGCTGGCGCACAATCATCGTGGATTAACCAAATCCATTCGTGTTCCACGGCCTTTGGTAACTTATTGACAGCAAGTGAGATTGCTTGTCCAAAACCAGTTTCAGCATCAGTTGCTATAAATGGAATTCGAGCAGACTTCAATAATTTTGTAGATGCATCCTCTGATCCTGTATCGACCGCAGTAATTAAATCAATTGGTCGGGTTTGCGAAGTCAGTGCTGCAACAACTTCGGGTAACCAAACAGCTCCATTATGGGAAACAAGGACTGCTGTTACTCGATGCTTATCTACATCGGCTAGGGAAGCCATAGATACATCTCGCTATCTCCTAAGAGATGCAAAAACCTTAAGCGGTGCGACGCTTTAAGCGACGGCGTTCGCGCTCTGATAATCCGCCCCAAATTCCAAAGCGTTCATCATGTGCAAGTGCGTACTCCAAACATTCTGCACGAACATCGCATGAAAGACATACGCGCTTTGCTTCGCGAGTGGATCCGCCTTTTTCTGGAAAGAATGCCTCTGGGTCGGTCTGGGCGCACAGTGCGCGCTCCTGCCATGAGAGTTCCATGTTCTCGCCTGATGCGAGTGTGATTGTCGGGCCTGACGTGGGGATTGGGGAGTTCTGGGCTGCGGGTTGAATCGGCATATCGTCGATGCTCCATTAGCTTTCGTTGTCTCATCCCTCATGGAAAAGACGTTCTTAAGAGTGAATTACACGCTTGTAACTCGCTCATGTCAAGCCCAGAGTCGCTCACCAGGGTGAACATTTACGCTTGATTTCTAGGGAATCGAAAGAATTTCGGTATTTGTCACAAAAGATGAGGTTATTTTCACATCATTTCCTACTTTTGCGCCATCAGCGACAAATGAATCTGTAATTCGTGAATTTGAGCCAACCACACATCCGGCTTCGACAATGGAGCCGTCGATAATGGCCCCAGCCCCAACTGTTGAGTTAATCCCAATGCAGCTTCCCCCGGTAACCAGGGCGGTGGGATCAATACTTGCTCCGGGCATCGCCAAGAAATCACCAGTGCGCGCAACAATATCGATCGAAGCTTTCAACAACGCCCGCGGAGTTCCGATGTCTAACCAATATGCACTTTCTACATACCCAAAAACTTTCGCGCCACTTGTAACTAATTGTGGAAATGTCTCGCGTTCAACAGAAACTACTGTGTCCAAAGGAATTGCTGAAATAACACGAGGATTAAACACATAACAGCCAGCATTGATCTGATTGGTTACAGGATTTTCAATCTTTTCTAAAAATGCGGTGACTCGTCCGTCGCTATCGGTTGGCACACATCCAAAAGCGCGGGCATCTTCTACTTGGGTCAGATGCAAAGTTACATCGGCATCATGTGATTCGTGTTGGCGAATTTGCTCCACTAAATCATGAGAGCTCAAAACATCTCCGTTAAGAATTACAACTGATTCGTTGGTATCAAGTAGCTGTGCTGCGTTACGAATAGCACCACCAGTCCCAAGTGGTTCTTTTTCAACAGCATATTTTATCTTGATGCCCCATTTGGAACCATCGCCAAAGTAAGGGGTAAAGACTTCGGACAGATAAGAAGTTGCTAAAACTATTTCAGTAATACCAGCTGATTTCGCCATTGCAATTTGATGCTCTGTTACAGGTATTCCGGCAACGGTAAGCATTGGCTTTGGGGTGTTTTTAGTTAAAGGCATCAGGCGTGTGCCAAAACCGCCAACTAAAAGTATTGCTACAGCCATTGATTAAGCCCTAATACGTTGCACAGCATCAGCAATTTGGGCATCTGTAGCTGTCATTGCGATACGAATATGGCGTGCACCTTGACTGCCATAAAAAGAGCCCGGAGTTGCCAAGATTCCACGATTAGCAAGCCATGCAACACTCTCCCACGCATCTTCATTGCGTGTGCACCACAAATACAAACCTGCATCACTAAATTCAATGGTAAATCCTGCAGCCTCTAGTGCTGGGCGCAACGCATCTTTGCGGGCGTTATAGCGCGCACGTTGTTCGGCAACATGCTTGTCATCTGAGAGTGCAATTGTCATTGCCTTTTGCACAGGTAGTGGAACCATCATTCCGCCATGCTTTCGAATCTCACGAATTCTTGCGATTAACTCTGAATCACCAATCATGAATGCTGCTCTGTAACCAGCCATTGACGAGCGCTTCGACAGTGAATGAATAGCCAAAATATTTCTGTTGTCTCCCCCGGTATGAGAAAGCACTGAAACTGGATGTGCTGAGTGTTCAAATTCTAAGTAACACTCATCAGAGACTAATAGCGCCTTGTTAGCACGCGACCAATCGATGCATGCTTTGATTTCACTATCACTGTGAACGCGACCAGTTGGATTTGATGGAGAGTTCAACCACGCTAAATCGGCGGCAGGCCAGCTCTGTGCATCAATAGCAACTGGAAGTGACTCGGCACCTGCCAACACTGCGCCCACGTGATACGTCGGATAAGCAACTTCTGGAATTAACACTTTTTTAGATTCTAAAATTGTTGGAAGCCACGCCACTATCTCTTTCGAACCAATTAACGGCAGAACATCAAAATCTCCCGTTGCACCTAAACGTTCAGTTGCCCACTTTTTAATTGCTGTTCGTAGTTCAGGTGTTCCAGCTGTTACAGGGTAACTTGGAGAGTTAGAGGCATCACGAAACACCTTCTGAATAAACTCTGGAGTTGGATCAACTGGGGTGCCCTGTGAAAGATCAATAATTCCTTGCGGATGTGAACGTGCAGTATCTCCGTATGGTGCGAGTGCATCCCAGGGAAAATCTGGGAGCTGGCCGCGCAAGGCTTACTCGCTCTTTGGTGGTAGCGCAGTTACAGAAGCGTGATCAGTACCTGTTGGACCGACCTTACTTGCACCGCCTGGGGAACCAATTTCGATGAAGAACTCGGTATTGGCCTTGCTGAAATCTTTCCATTGTCCTGGAACATCATCTTCGTAATAAATAGCTTCCACCGGACACACTGGCTCGCAAGCACCACAATCAACGCACTCGTCAGGCTGGATATAAAGCATTCTTCCGCCTTCATAGATGCAGTCCACAGGGCATTCTTCGATGCAGGACTTGTCCTTCACATCGACGCACGGTTCAGCGATCACATAGGTCACGGGCTGCCTCCAAATAATCGAGCAAGATGCTTACCGGCGAATTGTAACTACAACTACGGCCACAGCGCGATATTTCCCAACTCGGTTTATCGTTGTCCCATGTCCAGCCAGCTAGAAACCACTTTTGCCACTCTCATTGGCAAAAGGATCAGCATTCGGCTGCACGATCCCGAAGGCGGATTTCGAGACATTCTCGGTCACTTAGAGAGTCCTTACTCCCTGCGAAATCGCCATGGAAATCTCATTGAATTTGCACATGACCAAATCTTTGTCTGGCGCGAAGTCATAGAGCGCACATGAAGTTATATGACACGCAATCGCGACTCTTAAAGGAGGTTGCGAACTCAAAGGGCGATCTCAGTATGTATTGCTGCGGCCCCACGGTCTATCGCGATGCACATGTCGGAAATCTACGAACTTTTATGTTGGCAGATTTGATTTCTCGCGTTGCGGGGTTATCTGGAGTTAAAGTCACCTTGATCCAAAACATAACCGATGTTGGACACATGTCCGAAGACTTTGCAGAAGATGACAAAGTCTTATCCCAAGCTTCGATTGAAAAGATCAGTCCTTTTGAAATTGCTAGAAAGTACGAAGAAAAGTTTCATCAAGATTTGTCTCTCTTAAACATTGCTAAGGCAGCTGCATACCCACGAGCCAGTGAAAGCATTGAATTGATGCAATCAATGATCGCAGATTTAATGCACAAAGGATTTGCTTATTTCGGTGGTGACAAAACCGTTTACTTTGATTCACAGAAGTTTGCTAGCTACGGAGACATCAGTGGAAACAAATTAGATTCACTTAAACCTGGCCACAGATATGAATACCATAATGATGGAGCTAAGAAATTCCACGCTGACTGGGCGTTATGGAAAACAGCCGGTGAGCGCAGTGAAATGATTTGGGATTCACCGTGGGGTCCTGGCTTTCCTGGGTGGCACATTGAATGCTCTGCAATGTCAATGGAGATGCTCGATAAACATGTTGATGTGCACGTTGGCGGGATTGATCTACGTTTCCCACATCACGAAAATGAACGCGCACAATCCAATGCCGTTATCGGTCATGAAGCCGTTGATTTATGGGTTCATGGCGAGCACTTACTTTTTGAAGGCAAAAAAATGTCAAAGAGCAGCGGCAATGTTGTTCTAGTGAGCGACATCATCGCTCGCGGAATCGATCCTTTAGCATTGCGGCTATGCTTCCTAGAAAATCGATACAGGTCGCAGATGGATCTAACCTGGAACTCCATTAACGCTGCACATGAAACCTTGAAGCGCTGGAGAACAAAAATGTCTGAGTGGGGGCAATCCTCCGAATTCACTAGTGATCCTGAAATAGAGACAGCATTTAACAACGATCTTGATACACCAAAGGCGATACTGCGCTTGCGCGAGATTGAAAAGAGCGAACTAGATAACAAGCGTGCTCTGTTTATGTATGCAGACCAGGTTCTTGGATTAGATCTTGATCGCCCGCTTGCTGTTCGTGAGTTAACCGAACAGATGAAAACCTTGTTAAATGATCGTGCTCAAGCCCGAAGCGAAAAACTTTGGGCAGATAGTGATTCGCTGCGGGTTCAGTTAGAGGATCTTGGGCTGCAGATTAAAGATACTTCTGAAGGACAAAGCTGGTCTTAAAGTGGAGTTAATATCGCAATTACTACAGCGATAAATCCAAAATTGATGAGTGAAATACCCATTGAATCGCCTTGGAGTAAATACTCTTCATTGATTCCTGGAAAACCTGCACGCAAGATCACAAAAGCCCAAGCTGCAACTGCAATGAATCTGTAACTTCTCTTGCCCCATAAGCGTCCTACTGCCCAAATACCAAGGGCTGAGGCAACAATTGATAGCACTAAACCAACTGGTGGATACAAACTGTAAAGAAAAACAGAACCTGCTCCCAGTGTCAAACCTAAAATTAGTGAGTATAAATAACGCATTACAGAACTACACCAGATGTTAAATCTGTTTCACGACCATTGGAATCAAATGGTGCACTCTTTGTGCCCTTTACTAGCGTGTAGTACTCATCTCCCCAAATCTGCAGGCCAAGGTTATTCGACAGTGCAAAGAATGGACCATCTAAGGCGATTTGAGTTTCATGAGCTTTCATAGCGGCCATCTTTGATTCCACATAATCTGAACCATTAATCAGAGTTGTTACAAACTCATCATCTTTTGCAAATGGAACATCATCAATACTTTCAGCACCAAAGAAGTCTGAACCAATTTCTTTCATCTTTTCCATGCCTTGTGCAATGACAGATTTAGGAATCGTGTTCCAGTAAATCTTTTGAATCTGCCATGTTGATAATTCAGAGGCACGCATCGCAACGCGATGTGCCTGGATGTGATCGGGGTGCCCGTATCCACCGATTTCATCGTAAGTAATCAGGATGTGTGGTTTAACTTCTTCAATTACATCGACAAGTATTGTGGCTGCGGTATCTAGATCTGCTTGCCAAAAAACATCGGGACGATTATTTGGATCTGTCCCCATCATCCCGCTATCTCGAAATTTAGTAGAGGGTGCTCCTAGAAATCTGTAATCTGAAATTCCTAGAGCTTTCATAGCTGCTGCAAGTTCTGTTTCTCGATGCAGTCCCAGCAAATCTTGCTCAGTACTTGCTAGATGAGAAAGTCCCGGAACTAGTATTTCTCCTTCTTCTCCGCGTGTGCAGGTTACAAGGGTTACTTGAGCGCCACGATCAGCATAAAGAGCCATTGTTGCTCCATTGTTGATGGTCTCATCATCAGGATGTGCGTGTACCAGCAAGATGCGAATACCTTCATAGGGGCGGTTCATGATTGGTAATTCTGCCGTACGATTACTCCAATGAGTAACGTAGACACAACCAACAAGGCGCGCTTGCCTCGCGATGAGCGCCGGGCTCTGTTGCTTTCAGCAGCTCTCGAAGTTTTCACTGCTGCTGGCTACCACTCTGCTGCAATGGATGAAATTGCAGATCGTGCAAATGTGTCTAAGCCAGTTTTGTATCAGCACTTCCCATCAAAGCTTGACTTGTACTTAGCTGTTCTAGATCTACATATTGATTCATTGGTGTTTGAGATTCAAAAGGCTATAGCTTCAACCCCGGACAATAAAGATCGTGTCCATGCAACGGTGGATGCTTACTTTGCCTTCATCGAAAAGGAAGGCGAAGCATTTCGCCTGCTATTTGAAAGCGATATGAGCGTTGAACCACAAGTTCGCCAGCGCCTTAATCGCATGACATATGACTGTGCAGCTGCAGCAAGTGCTGTAATTGCAATTGATACTGGCCTACCAAAAGAGGCATCAATGCTTTTGGGTGTTGGAATGATTGGTTATGC
>JBILAD010000119.1:0-3356 GCA_044354355.1 Candidatus Planktophila sp.
GACCGGCAATCACAACAACACGATCTCCAATTGCACTAGTTGTAACACCAGCACCTACTTGATCAATCACTCCTGCAACTTCATGGCCGAGCGTCACCTGATCACCGTCAAGATAGCCGGGGGACAAGATGCCTTCCAGCAAGTGCACATCAGATAAACACACACCAGCTGCTTCAACCTTAATGCGCACCTGTCCTGGACCAGCATCAGGTGTTGGCACATCAATCACCTTAAAGGCACGCGTTGACACTGTTATCTGTCCAGCTCTCATGCGATCTTTCCCTCTGCTCGGTTGATCAAAGTATTAACCGCTTCTCCAAAGCCAGCAAATGCTGGGTTTGTTGTTTGTCCCGCGCGATAGCGGGCCCAGATCTGTTGAATAATTACCGCTAATCTAAAGAGCCCAAAGACTTCATAAAATGTAAAGTCATCACACTTTCGCCCACTTAACTCTAAGTACCGTGCAACAAATTGCTCTCTAGTAGGCATCCCAGGTAAATGACTTGGTTGGCGGCGCAATGATGCAAATGCTGGTTCATCATCACGATCAACCCAATAAGCAAGTGCAGACCCTAAATCCATCAGCGGATCTCCCACAGTTGCTAGCTCCCAATCTAAAACACCAGCAATACGACCGTGTGCTAAATCAAATACAACGTTATCAATGCGCCAATCACCATGGATGATGCAGGAGTCAACATCTTCTGGCTTATTAGCATCCAACCACGCCATTACCTTTTCACCGTTGGGCACATCATCTGTTAATGCGTTGCGATATCTCTTTGACCAGCCCTCAACTTGCCTTGCTGCATAACCAAGACCTTTATTGAGCTCATCTAAAATAGATGCATCAACGCCGTGGAGTTGTACTAAACCATTGATTAAAGAATCAGCCATTACTTCAATATCACTTGGCGTGATCTCATCTGCAATATCTCTACGGAAGATCTGCCCCACAACTCTTTCCATCACATAGAAATCAGAGCCCATCACAGAGTGATCTTCACACAGTGCAATCATGCCTGGCACAAGTGAATACACCGGCGCTAACCTGGATTGAATTAAGTACTCACGCTTCATGTCATGGGCAGAGACAGCCTTGGTGCCAACTGGCGGTCTGCGCAGCACTAACTCACGATCTGGATATTTAAGTAGATAGGTCAGATTAGATGCACCACTACGAAACTGAAGAACTTCTGGAAGCTCATCAATATTTATAAAGGGATGCAACCACGCATGCATAGCAGCAACATCAAAGCGGTCCTCTTGCCGGACCGCGGTTACATCACTCATGACAAATAAGGTTTGATTTCTAAGCGTGCAATGTCACGGATGTGAACCTCATCTGGACCATCAACTATGCGCAAGGTGCGAATACCTGCATACATCGATGCCAGCGGAGTATCTTGGCAAACACCAGCCCCACCATAGCTTTGAATAGCATGATCAATAATTCGCTCTGCCATCTGAGGAACCGCAACCTTGATTGCAGCAATCTCTTTGCGAGCACCCTTAGCACCCACGGTGTCGATCATCCAGGCAGCCTTAAGGACTAATAGCCGTGCTTGCTCTATATCAATACGAGCTTGTGCGATCCAATCTTGAACCACACCTTGTTGCACTAACGCTTTTCCAAATGTTTCGCGCACGATTGAGCGCTTGATCATGAGGGATAGTGCACGCTCTGCCATACCAATAGCTCTCATGCAGTGATGAATACGTCCTGGCCCAAGTCGGGCTTGTGCCAAAGCAAAGCCTTCTCCTTCTGGTCCTAAAAGATTTGCAACCGGCACCCGCACATTAGTAAATGAAACCTCTGCATGACCATGTTGATCTTCATATCCAAAGACAAGCAGGTTGCGCACCACCTTCACACCAGGTGTGTTGATTGGAACCAGCACCATGGACTGTTGGTTATGTGCTTCAGCATCAGGATTTGTCTTACCCATCACAATCAAAATCTGACAACGCTCATCCATCGCACCAGTTGTCCACCACTTGGTGCCGTTGATGACATAGTCACCACCATCTTTAACAATAGAAGTTCTAATATTTCTGGCATCACTAGATGCCACATCAGGCTCAGTCATAGCAAAACCAGATCTAATCCGTCCATCTAGCAAAGGCTCTAGCCACATTTTCTTTTGCTCATCTGTTGCAAACATGTCTAGTAGCTCCATGTTGCCGGTATCAGGTGCTGCGCAATTAATTGCCTCAGGTGCGATCTCAGGTGACCACCCCGTGATCTCTGCCAGCGTTGCATACTCTGTAACAGATAATCCATGATGGGGATCATGGCTATGAGGTAAAAATAGATTCCATAATCCTTGCGCTCTAGCCTTGATCTTTAACTCTTCAACAACAGCTGGCAACCCATGAGGTTTGCCGGCAGCTTTTAACTCGGCCCTTTGATGTTCATAGACAGCCTCTGCCGGAAAGACCTCTGCCTCCATAAAGGCTTGCAGTTTGGCGGCATATTCGCTTGTCTTAGCGCTTAACGTGAACTCCATGCCATAACCTTACGCACAGTTGCCCAATTTGAGGAGAGAAAAAATGAGTGTTCTTGACCGCTTTCGTTTAGATGGAAAGGTCGCAGTGGTCACTGGGGCATCTTCTGGTCTTGGGGTTGCATTTGCTAAAGCCTTGGCCGAAGCAGGGGCAGATGTTGTCTTAGGAGCACGCCGTGTTGAACGCCTTGCTGAGACCGGAGCACTCGTAACTGCAGCAGGTAGAAAGTTTGCATCACTACAAACAGATGTCACACAACCAGAACAGTGCGATGCACTCATTGCCCATGCCATCAAAGAGTTTGGTCGAGTCGACATCCTGGTGAATAACGCAGGTGTTGGCACAGCCGTGCCTGCAACACATGAAACACCAGAACAATTTAGAGCTGTCCTAGATGTCAATCTCTTTGGTGCTTACTGGATGTCACAAGCATTTGCTAAGGCAAACAAAAATGGTGGAGCAATCGTTAACATCTCAAGCATCCTTGGTATTAAGCCGCAAGGATTGCCACAAGCAGCGTATGCGTCAAGTAAAGCTGGATTGATTGGTTTAACAAGAGACCTAGCTGCCCAATGGACAGGACGCAAGAACATCAGAGTTAACGCGCTCGCACCTGGTTTTTTTCCTTCCGAGATGAGTGATGAACTACCAGCTGACATGGTCAACATGATCAAGATGTTCGCGCCCGCTGGTCGCCTGGGAGATCCAGAAGAGTTAGCAGCAACACTTATCTGGTTAGTCAGTGATGCATCTAGTTATGTCACAGGAATTACAGTGCCAGTTGATGGTGGATTGGTAATGCCGTAAAAAATTGAAGTAATACAAAAGCCCCGCGGAAGTTATTCTGC
>JBILAD010000120.1:0-3319 GCA_044354355.1 Candidatus Planktophila sp.
AAGGCAAACGTCAAGGACGTTATTGCTGATGGATTCCAGACTCGCGAAGCAGTTTGCGAAGGAATCGAAGACCTCTGCACAGCTAACGGAATCTAATTTCCGACCTGTAAAGCAGATATAGAAATAGGTTGCGGCTCGGAGGAAACTCCGGGCCGCAACTGCTTTACTTAACCGTTGGTGCAATTCGTAGAAATCGGGAGATCATGACAACACCGCTACTGTCCTTACGAGGAGTCAATAAATCCTTCGGACCAGTTCATGTACTTAAAGATGTTAACTTCGATGTTCATGCTGGGCAGATCACCGCACTTGTTGGTGATAACGGCGCAGGCAAGAGCACATTGATCAAATGCATCGCCGGTATCTACACACCAGAAGCTGGTGAATTTTTATTTGAAGGTAACAAAGTCTCAATCAGTGGTCCCCGTGATGCGACCGCACTTGGAATTGAAATTGTTTATCAAGATTTAGCACTGTGCGATAACTTAGACATCGTTCACAATATGTTCTTAGGTCGCGAACAAAAGCGCGGACCGGTATTAAATGAAACTTCAATGGAAGCACTCGCCCGAAAGACTTTAGATGGCTTGAGTGTTCGCACGGTGAAGTCGATTCGCCAAACAGTTTCCTCCCTTTCGGGTGGTCAGCGCCAAACAGTTGCAATTGCCCGTGCAGTGCTTTGGAATAGCAAGGTAGTAATCCTTGATGAGCCAACTGCAGCACTGGGTGTGGCACAGACTGAGCAAGTACTTAACCTTGTTCGCCGTCTTGCAGACAATGGTTTAGCTGTCGTATTAATTAGCCACAACCTCAATGATGTATTTGAAGTAGCAGACAACATTGCAGCTTTGTACTTAGGAAATATGGCAGCGCAAGTTAATAAGAATGAAGTTATTCCTCGACAGGTAATTGAATTAATCACGACTGGAAAATCCGCTGGAGTTGAAGCTCCATCTGCAAACACAGGAGCCTCACAATGAGCATGACTACCGACGTTGAGGTTCCAACAATCAAAGGTGCCGCAAAGGATTACTGGTCACGCGTAAAGGCTGGAGATATTGGATCTTTGCCAGCGGTTTTGGGCTTAGTTGTTCTTTGTCTTGTGTTTGGATCAATGTCTAGCGTTTTCCTTACTCCTGGAAACTTCGCCAACCTCATTACCCAAGCAGCAGCGGTCATCGTCATTGCAATGGGCTTGATCTTTGTACTTCTTTTAGGCGAGATTGATTTGTCTGCTGGATACACCGCAGGTGTAACGGGCGCAGTTCTGGTTATCTTGATTACCAACGAGGGCCAGCCTTGGTATGTGGCATTAGTGGCAAGTATTGCCGTAGGCGCGCTCCTTGGTTTTCTATTGGGTTCACTTGTAGCCCGACTTGGAATTCCTTCCTTCGTTGTTACCTTGGCAGCTTTCTTGGCGTTCCAAGGAATCCTGCTTCTTCTAGCTGGTGAAGGTGGAACTATACGTGTTGAGGATCCAACAATCCTTGCAGTTGAAAATAGCAACATGTCTCCAACCGTTAGTTGGATCTTTTTCCTAATTGTTGCAGTTGCCTATGTTCTTTCAGGTCTGACAGCAATGAACTCACGTCGCAAAGCTGGATTAAAGACTGAGCTTAAGAAGTTGTGGCTCATCAAAACAGCAGGACTACTTCTCATTACTGGTTTGGCAGTCTTTGCCCTTAACCTTGAGCGAAGCAACAATCCAGATCTAGTAAGTCTCAAGGGAATTCCATATGTGGTTCCAGTTATCTTGTTGCTACTTGTTATCGGAACATTTGTTTTGGGTCGCACCGCATTTGGTCGTCACATTTATGCAGTCGGTGGCAATGCTGAAGCGGCACGTCGTGCCGGTATTGATGTGAAGCGAATCCGCATTGCTGCATTCATGATCTGTTCTTCTTTGGCCGCAATCGCTGGAATGATCTTTGCTTCTCGCCAAAACTCTGTCTCTCCAACAACTGGTGGAAGTTCAACACTTCTCTATGCCGTTGGCGCAGCAGTTATTGGTGGAACATCACTATTTGGTGGCAAAGGAAAGATGCGCGATGCAATCCTTGGTGGTCTAGTTGTTGCAGTTATTGATAACGGCATGGGACTACTGGGTTATGCAGCAGGCATTAAGTTCATTGTTACTGGGCTTGTTCTTCTGGTCTCTGCAGGCGTGGATGCAATCTCACGTCGCGGTGGCAGTACTACGTAAAGGTTTTTAACCCTTTAAGCCCATCAAGTGCTCTAGAGCAAGCTGGTCAATAGCTTCATAGCCATAGCCGCGCTTGCCTGCTGCTTCAACATCAAAGGAATCCTCTGCAAGATCCTTCCACGTTTCACCTGCAGCAAGAGTTGGCTCTGAAAGTCCAGGAATGTTTGATTCCTTCATAGCTGCGATTACTCGTGAATCAGCACGGAAGGCAGCTGCACGTTCTTTCAGAGCAAGATAGGTGCGCATGTTTGCAGTTGCTGACTCCCACACACCCTTGTCACTTTCTGTGCGAGCTGGCTTGTAATCAAAGTGCTTTGGACCGCTGTAGTTGTAGCGCTCAAGCAGATCAACTAAGAAGAATGCAGATTTTAGATCCCCATGACCAAAGACTAGATCTTGATCAAACTTTGGACCGTGCTGACCATTAAGGTCGATGTGGAACAACTTCTTGTGCCACAACGCTTGGGCAATTCCGTGGACAAAGTTAAGTCCTGCCATTTGCTCGTGACCAACTTCAGGGTTAAGGCCAACAAGTTCTGGACGATCTAAGGAATTAATAAATGCAAGTGCATGACCAATCGTTGGCAAGAAAATATCACCACGTGGTTCATTTGGTTTTGGTTCAATTGCAAATTTAATGTCATACCCATTGTCAGTAACAAACTCACCCAAAGTGTTGAAGGCTTCCCGGAAACGATCAAGTGCAACAAAGGCATCCTTTGCCCCATCTGATTCAGCACCTTCACGGCCACCCCAGCAAACATAGGTTGTTGCACCAAGTTCAACGGCCAACTCGATGTTTGTCATCACCTTACGAATTGCATAGCGGCGAATATCTTTATCATTTGATGTAAAGGCACCATCTTTAAAGACTGGATGTGTGAAGAGGTTTGTTGTTGCCATTGGCACCTTCATACCGGTTTGCTCAAGAGCTTTTTTGAAACGATCAATATGAGCTCGGCGAGAAGAGTCATCGCTTCCAAATGGGATCAGATCATCATCGTGAAATGTCACACCATGTGCTCCGCGAGCAGCTAATTCATTGACGGTGCGGACAGGATCCAGAGGGTCACGAGTTGCATCTCCGAAGGGGTCACGCGCCTGCCAACCGACGGT
>JBILAD010000121.1:0-3309 GCA_044354355.1 Candidatus Planktophila sp.
GCCTTTTCGTTGGCATATGAATCAACATTCAAAGAAATCGTTAAATCAGCACCACTTTTATTACTAAATGAAATACGTTCAAGTTCAGAAGGATTATTTGTTGCACCACGAGTTAAGAAAACAGAAGCGCCCAATGCAAGCAGACGACCCTCTGTGCGGACTGCAACATCATAAATAAGCTGATCATCGCCATCAGGGTTTAAAACAATAACTTTATTTGCAAGTGCAGGTCCACGACTTTGGTGCATCGCGTTTTGACGAAGTGTTGATGGGACTCCCCCAGAAACAATCTTTGTTAAACGAATAAGAGCGATAATTGTTGCAGGACCACATTTTCCATCAATGGTTGCACCAACAGATTTTTGAAAATCTCTAACAGCCATTTCGGTTCGCGGTCCGTAAATTCCATCAACTCGACCACAATCAAAACCCATTTCAGTTAATCGGGATTGCAGTGCAGCAACATCATCTCCATGCATTAATGGTGAATCTTGCAGATATAGGGAGCGATCTCCGAGTTTCCACTGCGCCTCTTCTAATGCGCGTGCAGTGACCGCATCAACAAAACCCGTGACATCAAGGCCACGGGCTTGTTGAAATGAGCGGATCTCCGACTCGGTTAAATCTGACATGAATTTATACGAGGAAGCTTTCTAACTCTTTGAGTAGAGCAGGCTTTGGCTTAGCACCAACGATTTGCTTCACAACTTCGCCATTAACAAATACATACATAGATGGAATTGAAGTGATCCCGTACTTGATTGCAATCGCTGATTCTTCATCTGTATTGAGCTTTACGATCTTGAGCTTTGCGCCATGCTCATCTGAGATCTCCTCAAGAATTGGACCAACCGCGCGGCAAGGACCACACCATTCAGCCCAAAAATCAACCAAAACCGGGGTGCTGCTCTTTAGAACATCTGCATCAAATGATGCTGTTGTTACCTTGCTTGTTGCCATCGTATTACTCCTTATTTGTGTGTTAGTTAAAGATTACTAGTGGGCTAAGAATTTTTCAGCATCAAGGGCAGCGGCACATCCCGAGCCAGCTGCTGTGATCGCTTGACGATAGGTGTGGTCAACCAAATCTCCGCAGGCAAAGACACCTGTGAGATTGGTGCGAGTTGAGCGACCCTCGCAGATCACATAACCCTCGTTATCCAAAGTTATTTGTCCGATCAATAATTCGCTACGAGGAATATGTCCAATTGCAACAAACAAACCAGTAAAGGCACGTTCTGATTCTGTGCCATCAACAGTGTTGCGTAGCTTTAATCCTTCAACCTTGTCAGCGCCAAGAACATCAATTACTTCTGTGTTCCATAAAAACTCAATCTTTGGATTATTTTTTGCACGCTCAGCCATAATCTTTGATGCGCGCAGCTCGCCGCGACGGTGAATTAAAACTACCTTGTCAGCAAAACGTGTGAGGAAAGTTGCTTCCTCAACTGCAGAGTCTCCACCACCGACAACAGCAATTGTTTGTCCACGGAAAAAGAAACCATCACATGTGGCACACCAAGAAACACCATGTCCAGACAAACGCTTTTCATTAACTAAACCAATTTCACGGTAAGCACTACCTGTTGCAAGAATTACAGATTTTGCTTTCACTGTATTTCCTGAACCATCCTTCAAAATCTTTATATCCCCAGATAAATCCATTTCAACAATGTCATCTGTAATCAGTTCAGCACCAAAGCGCTTAGCTTGCTTGCGCATACTGTCCATTAAATCTGGACCCATCACACCATCTGTGAAGCCAGGAAAGTTTTCAACCTCTGTTGTGTTCATAAGTGCGCCACCTGCTGTGACTGAACCTTCGTAGATAATTGGATCTAACTGCGCACGCGCGGCATAAATAGCAGCGGTATATCCGGCAGGACCTGATCCAACAATTACAACGTTTCTTACTTCACTCATGACGCCCCCTAGACCCTGAAATCTAATCGTTTTCTTCTGTTTTTGCTGAACGCCGACTCATTGAACTACCCAAGTGGCGAATCATTGAAATCTCTTCTATGTGAAGCGCCTTAGCAGCCAGGATGTATGCAAAAAATGCGACCACCATCACAACTAACAACTCCCCGGCACGTGCTGCTCTCAATAAATCAATCCCAAGCCATGAGATGTATTGAGTCATAACAAACAATGGAACCATCGCAAGTAGTGATGCAACCAATAATCGAATGTGTTGGCCAAAGAATTCAGATATTGCCAATTTTCCAACATGCTTTTTTAGAAGAGCCAGTGTTACAAAAAGCCCGATCAAATAACTAACAGAGAATGCAACACCCAAACCAACGGTTACCCACTGTGTTTTTAAGAAATACAGAAAGAGGTAAGACATCGCAACTGAGGCAATATTGATTACTACGATTGATACAACCTGTGTTTTTGTATCTTCAAAAGCATTAAAACCTCTGATTAAAATTAAGTTAATTGAAAACGCAACCAAACCAAAACTCAGCGCTGACAGAACATAACCGATGTATCGTGAATCCTCATTAGGAATGCCAATAAAAATACTTTGTGTAATAAGTGGACCGAATAATAGGAAAGCAACAGCGCTAGGAACCGTGATCACTCCAACTAAACGGATTGCTCTAATTAGTTGAGCTTTGACTTCATCACGCTTGCCATCTAGTGCAAGCTTTGAAATATGAGGCAAGATTGCGGTAATAATTGAAATAGTGACAATTGAATATGGCAACAACATCACAAAGTATGCAAATGTGTATGGGGTGTAACCGACACCAGTTACAACACCTTCTTGCGCGCTTCTTACTGCTGCTGTTGTTGCAACGTTGACAGTTACTAAATAACCAAGCTGTGAAATTAAGACATAAACCAATGTCCAACCGGCTAAGTTAAATGATTTTCCTAATCCAGAAACTCCAAGTTTTGGCTTAATCCTTATTCCAAGCTTTCTAATAACTGGAATTAGAACTAAGGCTTGGACAACAACGCTAAATGTTGTTCCCCAACCCAATAAAGCGACCTGGTTTGAGGTGATGGAGGAGATATCGATGCCTGGCGAGAACAGTAAGAATCCCCCGAATAAGGCGATTCCCACGAGGTTATTGGCAATCGGTGCCCACATGAGTGGGCCAAAGGAGCCACGAGCATTGGCTACTTGGCCGAGCATTGTGAATAAACCAAGGAAGAAGATCTGTGGCAAGCAGTAGCGCGTGAAGGCAATTGCGATCTCTTGCTCAGTTTCAAAGCCTGTTGTGAAAAATTCTGGAGCGTATAAGCGAACTAATGCTGGAGCAAAGAACATCCCTAATGAAACGAGCACAAGAAGAA
>JBILAD010000023.1:0-12099 GCA_044354355.1 Candidatus Planktophila sp.
CTTCTGGCAAAGCGGTGAAAGCGGTAGAGGAAACGGTGCGGTAATGACAATGCAAGCCAACCTCTAATCCGCCTCCCAATGCCAAACCGTTAATAAATGCAAAGGTTGGAATCTTTGACTCACCTAAACGGCGGAACACATCATGTCCAAGTTTTCCGATTGCAAGTGCTTGGCTGCGATCGGTCAAGAATGACAGTGCAGAGAGATCAGCACCGGCTGCGAAGATAAATGGCTTGCCTGTAATGGCTATAGCAGCTGGGTTACGCCCAATTGCATCTGTGATTGCATTATTCAACGCGTTAACAGATTGAGGACCAAAAGTATTTGGACGGTTGTGGTCATGGCCGTTATCTAAAGTAATCAGCGCCATGGTTCCTTTGCCACCAAAGGCAGAAAGATCGATCTCGCGGACAAGTGCATTAGTAACAACCTCTTCAGGTGCTCCTGCTGGAAGTGTGATCTCTGCGCTCATAATTACTTTGCTCCCTTAAAGTTTGGGTTTTCCCAGATGACAGTGCCACCCATTCCGAGTCCGATACACATTGTTGTGACGCCATAGCGAACATCTGGCTGTGCTTCGAAGGTGCGAGCTAAATTAAGCATCAAGCGAACACCTGAGGATGCCAATGGGTGGCCAACAGCGATTGCTCCACCATATGGATTCACACGAGGATCATCATCTGCAATTCCAAAGTGATCCAAGAATGCAATAACCTGCACTGCAAAAGCCTCATTGACTTCGAATGCACCAATATCTTCGATCTTTAAACCTGCTTGCTTAAGTGCCTTAATCGTTGATGGAACTGGTCCATATCCCATGATCTCTGGTTCAACACCAGCAAATGCAAAAGTAACCATTTTCGCCTTGATTGTTAATCCAAGTTCTAATGCTTTCTCTTCGCTAGCAAGAATTGCAGCGGTTGCACCATCATTTAAACCTGATGAATTACCTGGTGTTACTCGTCCCGCTGGACGAAAGGGAGTCTTTAATCCTGCAAGGCCTTCCATAGTTGTTTGTGGACGTGGTGCTTCATCAACAGTTGCAACTGTCCAACCAAGTTCTGCGCTGCGTGCAGCTGTTGGAATCAAATCGCGTTGAATCTTTCCATCGGCATAGGCTTGCGCAGTTTTTAGCTGCGAGTTCATTGCATACCGATCTGCACGTTCCTTAGTTAACTGTGGGAAGCGATCATGCAGACGCTCTGCAGTTGAACCCATTGCAAGTGCATCTTGCTCAACAATTCTTTCTGCGAGGTAGCGAGGATTTGGATCCATGAGTTCGCCCATTGGGTGATTACCCATGTGCTCCACTCCACCAGCAATTGCAATTTCATTTGTTCCCATTGCAATCGCACCTGCAATAGTTGTGACTGCGGTCAATGCACCTGCGCACCAACGATCAACTGAATAACCTGGAACAGTGTTTGGTAATCCTGAAAGCAAAGCTGCGCTTCGACCAATGTTCATGCCTTGATCACCTGTTTGTGTTGCTGCAGCAATTGCGACATCTTCAATCGATGCGGGATCAATCTTTGGGTTTCGCTCTAGCAATCCACGTATTGCGCGAACCAGCAGATCATCTGCACGCGTACCGGCATACATGCCTCCGGCCTTTCCAAATGGGGTGCGGACGGCATCGACAAGGACAACTGTGCGGGACATGGAACTTCCTTTACCTAGGGCGTAGCCCAAAGGTTACTCGCCAGTAAGGGTTTAGGACAGTAGCGAATTAAGCGTTGACCGCGGTCTTTACGCGGGGCTTAGACAGGTAAGGAACCAAAACTGAGCCCAAATACAGAACATAGACACCCAGCTGGAGCCATGAGGTCGTTGTATCAAAGCCGATTGTTCCTGAGAGGGAGGCTCCCATGATCGAATCCTTAGCGATGATTGAGGTGACATCCCAGGCAAAAGCATCTGGACCAGGCAGATATCCCAGCTCTTGGAACTCATGGACACCGTAGGACAAGACGCCTGCGGCAACAATGATCAGAGCCACACCTGAGTAGGTGAAGAATTTTGCAAGATTTAATCTGATCGCACTCTTGTAGATCAAATATCCAAGAGTGATTGATACTGCAAATCCCAAAAGCAAACCAATTGTTGAACTAGTTACATCAGCAACTGTTTGGAAGTTTGTGTAAACAAATAATGAAGTTTCTAGACCTTCGCGAATAACAGCGATAAACGCTACTCCGGCAAGGGCTAGAGGACCTGTTGCTACGGCAGTATCTAACTTGCCTTGCAATTCACCGCGCAGAGTGCGGGCAGTTCTTTTCATCCAGAAAACCATCCATGTAACTAATGCCACGGCGATGAAAGATGTGACACCAGCAAAAAGTTCTTGTCCACGATCGCTTAGTGATACTGATGTCAGTGTTAGAAATGCACCAAGTGCGATGCTGGCAATGACTGCAGTAATCACGCCGGTCCACAAAGGCTTTAAATAGCCTTGGCGATTGGTCTTGACGATATAGGCGACCAGGATTCCAACGATGAGGCAGGCTTCTAGGCCTTCGCGTAGAGCAATAATGAATGTACTGAGCATGAGGCAAAATCTAAGGGGAAAAAGGCATTTACGCAACTCTTATGTTGCGTAAATCAGCCCTCCTCAGGCGTGGTTTCCGCCACATCTGCAGCTGGAGCCTCCGGGACAAGGACCGGTTCTTTCTCAAGTAGAGCCGCGGCCAGGGCTGGAGCCACCAAGGCGATCTGCCACTGGCGAGCACCAAGTTCGGTGAGCGCTTGCTCAACGGCCTGAAGGGAGAGAGATTCTGTTGCACCGACTGGGGGCTTCCAACAGACTCGACGAACATGTTCTGGTGTCATCAAATTTTCTACCGGAATTTCATTCTCTTGTGCAATCAATTCAATAGCGACACGAGCATGCGAAAGTGGAGCAAATTTTTCCGGGAACTTATCCCGCCACAATTTAATCGGTGGCAACGTGTCTGCATTTGTTCGCATAGCTGGCCATTGATCTTCGGGAAGTGCCAATGCGGAAGAGACACTGCTGAGCCACAACGGTAAATTCTCTAACCATCTAGCGCGAAGCCCGAGAGGACGTAGTGCTTTTTCAAATTCCTTCTTCGTAACAGATGCCGCCATTGCTAGTTCTACGATCGCCGAGTCATTGAGTAACTTTCCAGGGGCGATGTCTTGTTCAGATGCAACACGATCGCGTGCAACCCACAACTCTTTGATGATTGCGAGTTGATCGCGACGTTTAATCTTGTGCATTCCAGATGTGCGCCGCCAAGGATCAACTCGTGGGGGAGCAGGTGGTGCTTTAAGTATTGACGCAAACTCTTCTAAGGCCCAAGGCAACTTCTTTGATGTTTCTAAAATTTCATACATTCGATTTCGAAGCTCCACAAGCAGCTCCACATCAAGTGCAGCATATGTCAGCCACTCTTGCGGAAGTGGACGTGCTGACCAATCAGCTGCGCTATGTTCTTTTGCTAAGGAAACCCCCATTAGAGTTTCCAAAAGTGGACCTAGCCCAACACGTGGCAAACCAGCGATTCTGCCTGCTAATTCAGTATCAAATAGACGGATTGGATTAATACCTAATTCGCGAAGGCAGGGTAGATCTTGGGTGCTTGCATGCAAGATAACTTCATCTGTATTTAGCAACTCATTAAGTTCTGCAAAGAGTGCGTGACCCGGACCAAAAGGAATGGGATCAATAAGGTGCAAGCCACCATTGTTTCGTTTGATCTGAATCAGATATGCACGTGCGCTATATCTAAACCCTGAAGCCCGCTCTGCATCGACTGCAAAAGGACCGTGGCCTTGCGAGAGCTGCAACAAGGCTTCTTTAAATTGTGATTCGGTATCTATTACCGGTGGCGTTCCTTCGGCAGGCTGCAGTAGTGGTACAACGAGAATTTCTTCACTCATGATTATTGTCGGCGCGCAGATGAAATAGCAGAAACACCTTCAGGTACCGGTGGCAATCCTGCAACCTCTGAAATTAGGTTGCACCAACTTTCAATGTGTTTGATTAATTCATGTGGTTCAGTTATGACCGGTGTCCAAGAAGCACGGATTTCAATTTCGGCATCATCATTGCGTGGGGAAAGCTTTCCAAATGAGGCGCTAGAAACACGGGTCACTGTTCCACTCGGTGAGTTATAGACACAATTATTTCCATCGAGTGAACCTAGAAACCAACTCCAGCCCACTTCAGGGAGCAGAGGATCTTCTTGCATAATGGGGTCAACATCAGCGCTGACAAAGGTTACGCAGCGGAATTCGCCATCCCATGTTGCTTGTCCACCCGGCTCGTGAAGCAAAACAAAGCGGCCATTTGCGACCTCATCCTCTTCATCTGCCAACAGTCCGTTAGAGACATCGGCAGAGAAGGCGAAGGAGAATGTTGCTAATTTTTGAGGAGCGGGCACTTCAATAAGTGAAACCTCAGCCCGCGGAGTAAAGGTACGAAGATGATCGACTAATCGCTCAAAAGCATTCGCATCCACGCTCTTAGGATAAAGAATTAGTCCAGCATTTTATGGGAGGCGGGGCTGTAACCTTGCTCAATGGCCTCGCTATTGGCGTTACTTTCAAGTGCAATGTGGGGAACGGCTGATTTTTTTGCCGGACGCCTTAGTAAGAAACATCATCCCTTTGCAGTTCTCGGTTTATCTCAAGTCTTTGGTTTATTAGTTGGAATTTTCATAGTTGTTGTTTCGGGAAGTTGGCAAGGCAAAGTCTCAGGCTTTGATGGATTCTTGATTCCTGGCGCACTTGCAGGAATATTTGGCTACATCGGACTTGCCTGTCTTTATGAAGGATTATCAACTGGTCGCATGGGGGTTGTCTCACCGATTAGTTCATTAAGCACTGTGATTCCGCTTGCGTATGCATTGATTACAGGTGATGTGCTTTCAGCAATAACTTTAGTTGGTGTTGTAATTGCACTCATCGGAGTCTTTTGTGCAAGTGGTCCAGAGCTATCTCAAGGACTACCGCTCAAGCCCTTATTTCTGGCACTAGGTGCTGCAGCTGGTTTTGGATTAGCGCTTACCTTTATTGCCATTGGATCACAAAGCAGTGCATTACTCACTATGGTCTCAATGCGAGCTACAACATTTTTTGTAACTATTTCTCTGGCCATCAAGTTTAAGACAACAGGTAATTTCAGTAAGAAGGATATGCCGCTTCTTTTCTTTATTGGCGCGGCAGATTTCATAGCAAACCTATTTCTTGGAATTGCCACCACTAAGGGTCTTGTTTCAGTAGCAATGGTATTTGGATCTTTATATCCGATCGCAACCGCTGTGCTTGCCTATAAAATCTTGCAGGAAAGACTTCAGAGAGTTCAATACGTTGGAATAGCGTTGGCAGTTACCGGAGTATCTATAATTTCAGCCTTTTAGTTGTGAGCTGAATAAAAAGTTGTTCCATCAACTTCACGGGACTTGCAATGAGCAAATTTGGCGATCAACCCTTTCCAGTCAACACGGTCTTGGCCACCTGATGCAGGGGTAACGCTGAGTTCAAGTTCATCGATAATTGACTGATCAATTAGTTCGTTGATCATCGTCACTCCACCCTCGATCAATATCTTGTCACCAAACTGCTTTTTCGCTTTTTCAACTGCTTGTTTCGGAGAACAGTTCCAGAAGTGGGCTAAGTGATTTCCCTGCACAGGATTTACAAGGGAACGCGAGATCACGATCAATGGCACAGGGGTGCGGTTATATGGTTCGTGGCGGGCGGTATTGCCGCCAACAATGATGCAATCCACCTCGCGACGACGCTGCAGGAATACTTGGCGATCAGCTGGCGAACTTACTCCCGCTGAGCGGCTCTCTTTTGAGGTTGAGCCATCACTGCCAACGACAAGGGTTGCAACGACGCTCACGTCAGTAATTATTGCTTACCTCTCAAAAATTCTCTCAATAACTTGTCAGTGGTCACCTTTACATTTATACCCATGATCATCGACTGTAATAAATGCACCATGGCCACTATCGCCTGCAACACCTGCGTTGTGGCTTTCTTCCTAGAACCCTCAGCTGAAATCAGCGATGGAACGATCTCTGCCCTCACAGTTCTTGCTGACAGTGGATTGACCCCGCCACTGCAGTTTGACGCTCGTGGGGCGTAGTTCGGGTGGAATTCACAGCCTTTTTGAGCGTTATGAGGTTGAGATAGGGGCGTAAGCGAGGTTAGCCTTATGCCCATGTCTTTTCCCCTGCGCATAGTTGTTGCTCTGGCGATGGTTGCCGGAGTGCTTGCGCCTGTCTCGGCCAATGCCGCTCAGACCTTGGCCCAAGTCCAAGCCAAGGTTCGCCAACTTGAAGAGGAAGCAACGACAGCTGCTGAAGGTGCTCAGGAGGCCAAGGTCAAATTAGCTGGCCTGACAAAAACACTCAATGGAATTAAGGCAAAGGCTGAAATACAGGGCCAAACCGTTTCAACACTGCAACGTTCATTAGGAACCATTGCCATCGAGCAATACAAGTCCGGGGGATTTGGACAAAGTTTCGAACTACTTTTTTCCAGCGATCCGACTTTATATCTCTCCTCTGCTGGTTCATTAGATGCCATCACTCGCAGAAAGTCGGCCCAACTGCGCAAGTTTGAAGCGGCGCAACAACGTTTAAATGCCACAACCCTGACGGTCAACGACAAGATCTCACTTGTTGCTGCTGCGCAGAAAAAATTGGCAGCACAGTCTGCATTAGCGCAAAGTAAATTGATTGAAGCAGAGAAGCTACTCTCAAAACTTTCAAAAGCCGAGCGTGAACGTTTAGCAAAGTTAGCCGACGATGAAGAAAATGCAGATCAGGCATCATCATTAAAGGCGGCAAAGAGTGCAAGTGGTGTTTCAGGGCGAGCAGGAGCAGCTTTGAAATATGCACTCAAGCAAATTGGAGATCGTTATGTGTTTGGTGCCGCTGGCATGGTCACGTGGGATTGTTCCGGATTAACAATGCGCGCGTATCAAGCGGCAGGAGTTTCTTTGCCTCACTCTTCAGCTGCTCAATCTCGAATGGGGAAGAAAGTTTCCTATGGTTCCTTAAAGCCTGGTGATCTCTTGTTCTACGGTCGCCCCGTTTCACACGTTGGAATTTATTTAGGTGGCGGAAAGATGGTGCATGCACCTCGATCTGGTTCTCGCGTGAAGGTTGCAGCTAGCGGGTCACTCGGTAGGAAGCCATTCGTTGGAGCTCGCCGTTTCTAATCTAGTTCTATTTGTCACCAATGACTTTGGTCCACGAGCCGGTGGCATCGAAACATTTATCATTGGATTGATTCAACGTCGCCCCTTTGGTCAAACAATCGTCTACACATCTTTTCAGGAAAGTTCAGCACAATTTGATGCTGATTGGTTAGCCAATTACGGAGTTCGCGTAATTAGGGATCGATCAAAAATATTGTTGCCAACCCCACGGGTCGCATTACATCTGCGCAGGATTATTAAAAAAGAGGGCATCACAACAGCTGCATTCGGCGCAGCAGCACCACTCGGACTTTTATCTGCCAGCATGAAGCGGGCCGGGGTAGTGCGCACAGTTGCTCTAACCCATGGCCACGAGGTGTGGTGGGCAAAAGTGTTTCCATTTAATCTTTTGTTGCGCAGGATTGGTTCCACAGTTGATGTGCTCACATACTTGGGAGAGTTCACACGAAAAGCTATTTCAAAGGCGTTAACGACCAAAGCACAAAATGCAATGGTGAAAATAGCCCCCGGAATAGATGTTGAACATTTCATTCCAACAGATGCCGCACCTCTTCGAGAGTCATTAGGGCTAACCGATAAAAAAGTGATCGTTTCTGTTGGTCGTTTAGTCCATCGCAAGGGTCAAGACCACTTGATAGAGGCAATGCCTGAAATTCTAAAGAAAGTTCCACGCGCACACTTACTGCTGGTCGGTGAAGGACCATACCGAGAATACCTTCAAAAATTAGTTCATCAGCACAAGTTGGAATCATCGGTCACATTTATTGGAAGGATTCAGTACCAAGATCTACCTATGTATATCTGCGTGGGAGACATTTTTGCTATGCCTAGTCGTTCACGATTGATGGGTTTAGAGGTTGAAGGGCTGGGAATCGTCTATCTTGAAGCAAGCTCCTGCGGGTTGCCCGTACTTGCAGGTGATTCAGGTGGTGCACCCGATGCAGTTATCCAAAACGAAACTGGGTTGGTTGTTAGCGGAACTAATAGCGAAGAGATTGCCTCTGCTGCACTTGCGCTGTTGACTAATCTTGAGGCTTCACAAAAAATGGGAGTAGCTGGACGTCAATGGATTGTTGATAATTGGCGTTGGGAAATATGGTCTAAAGGTTTTGAGGAGCTGTTAAAGAAGTAGGCCGCGCTCCTTTGCAATTCTGAGCGCCTGAATACGATTATCTGCCTCTAGTTTTCGCAAAATAGATGAGACATGAGTTTTGACAGTTGAAACTGAAATAAAGAGTTGTGTAGCAATCGCCGCATTGCTTAAGCCATGGTTGATGGATTGAAGCACATCTATTTCTCGGGCCGTGAGCCCTGAGTCAATTCCTGCTGCAACAATCTGTGCGCTACTAAATGAGGTCGGACTAGAAGTTGCAAAATCAAGTGCAGCAATCAGATCCGACAAAGGCGCACTCTTAACAATAAAAGCATTTGCCCCGGCGCTTTTGGCAGCCCGAACATAATCTTGCCCATCATTTAAAGTCAGCACGACAATTGCAGTTGCTGGTGAAACCTTTCTAGACCATGCCACTAAATCAAATCCGGATCCATCCGGAAGATTGATATCTACGATTATCGCATCGGGATTTGTTTGTGCCATAAATGCTTGCGCCTCATTGATTGAACCTGCTTCTGCGACAACTTCATAACCATGTGAGGTGATGGCAGATTTCAATCCATGACGAACAACGGCATGATCATCGACAATCAATACCTTCATCATGACCTTTCTAAAGGCAGCTCTATCCTTATCGTTGTCCCTTGTTGGCTGGAGTCAATACGGATATCCCCACCTAGCCCAGCTATTCGCTCCTGTATTCCTATGAGACCAAAGCTGCCCTTTTTGCTCTGGGCACCGCCTATGCCGTTGTCTGAAATCTGTATTGATAGGTGGCTAGCTTGTGAATGCTCTGAAACATTACGAAGGATCTCTGACAGCACGCGCAGTAGTTCATAGCTCACATCCTTATCTGCCTGGCTAGAGAGCAAGTCAGTAGATGTGCGAAGTTCATGAATTTCTAATCTGACTTTGTCAATCAACTCTGTGATTGCAAAACGAAGCTGACGCAGAGAGTCCTTTGTGTGGAGATCTTGGCTACTTGCAATGAGTGAATCAATGGAAAAGCCCAGGCCTACAAGGTCCTGGGCGATTCCATCATGAAGTTCTTGAGCGAGTATTACCCGCCTATCGTTCATTTAGTAAATAGTGCATCAATTTCTTGCGCAAACTCCTTCGCAACCACGTGACGCTTCACAGATAGCTTTGCAGTCAGGTGACCGCCAGCAATTGTGAAGTCCACTGGAAGAATTGTGAACTTACGAATTGATTCAGCCTTACTGACAGCCTTGTTTGCTTCATCGACAGCAGTTTGGACAACAGCAATTAGATCTGGGTCATTAATCAAATCGTTGATTGATGCACCATCCTTCTTGTTGTTAACTACCCACGCCTTGAGAGTATCTGGATCGATAGTTACAAGAGCTGCGATGAATGGCTGGTTATCTCCAACAACCATGCACTGGCTAACCAATGGATGAGCACGTAGGCGATCTTCTAGAACAGCTGGTGCAACGTTCTTTCCACCAGCGGTCACAATCAATTCCTTCTTACGGCCAACGATATAGAGGAAGCCATCATCATCTAGTTTTCCAAGGTCGCCTGTCATAAACCAGCGTTCACCATCGAAGACTTCAGCGTTAGCCGTATCGTTTTGCCAGTAACCCTGCATAACGATTGGTCCACGAAGAAGAACTTCTCCATCTTCGGCAATCTTGACTGAAGTTCCAGGGATTGGCTTACCAACTGAACCAACGCGGTGAGCCCCATACAAGTTAAGGGTTGCACCGGCCGTTGTTTCTGTTAATCCGTATCCTTCAAGAATTGTTACACCAGCACCGCGATAGAAGTGCCCAAGGCGAGTACCAAGGGGAGCTCCGCCAGAAATAGCAGCCTCTACATTTCCACCCATACCTGCACGGATCTTGCTATAGACGAGCTTGTCAAAGAGTGCATGCTTAAATTTCAGGACTGGTGACATACCTTTTTTATCAAGTGCTTCCGAATAGGCAATTGCCACATCTGCAGCCTTCTTGAAAATCTTTCCCTTACCTGCAGCCTCTGCGCGTGCTTCTGCACCGTTATAAATCTTTTCAAAGATGCGGGGGACAGCTAAGACGAAAGTGGGCTTAAAAGATGCCAGATCCATCGGCAAGCGCGTTGCAGGGTCGCTGCAATGTGCCATGTGAAGACCAGATGCGATTGCACCAATTTGAACCATACGACCAAATACGTGAGCAACTGGAAGGAAGAGCAAGGTAGATCCACCGGGCTTTAGAAATAGTTCACTCGCACCTTGTGCAACGTTTCCAGTCTCAGACAAGAAGTTGCCGTGAGTGAGTTGAACTCCCTTTGGCTTGCCAGTTGTGCCTGATGTGTAGATCAAAGTTGCAAGAGATGTAGGAAGGACTGCATTTCGGCGACGATCAATTTCATCATCACCAATGTGCTTACCTGCCTCACGCAAAATTGCTAATACATCATCAGTCATCGTCCACACATTACGAGTGTGGGAAGGAATCACAGTTTGAACTAAATCTCTCAGAGCAGGAGTTTCAACAATGATTGCCACTGAATGTGAGTCATTGAGAATCCAATCAATCTGTTCTGCAGAAGATGTGTCATAGATTGGAACGACAACAGCGCCGGCAAACCATGTTGCAAAATCTAGAATCGTCCATTCATAGCGAGTACGCGCCATGATCGCGACACGATCACCAATCTGAACACCTGAAGCGATTAATCCCTTAGCCGTCGCGCGAATTTCTTCTTCAACTTCACGTGCGGTTACGGGTTGCCATCCCTCGCCCAATGGGCGGGACATGATGATGCGCTCTGGTTCAAACCAGGCGCGTTCAGCGATCAGATTAGTGAGGTTTCCAGCTGTTGCAGCAGGAACTAGCGGAGGGATTGTGATTTCATTCATGGGGCAACGCTAGCGTGGGCAGCGAGGAATCGTAAAGAGGGTAACCTTGCGCCATGGCCGAATACAGCAAATCAACTATTTCAATCGACGCACCAATCGCATCCGTTCAAGAGGCGCTCTTTGCCCTGGACAAGTACCCCGAGTGGTCTACCCAGATTAAATCCTCTGAGGCCCTGGCCCATGATGATCAGGGACGTATCACGAAGGTGAAAATGAGTATCGATGCGGGCATGATGAAAGATAGACCAACTCTGGAATACGACTGGAGCGATGCTCCTAGCACCCTGAGGTTTTCTCTTGAAGATGCAGACCTATTAACTGGCATGGATGGCATTTATTCAATCAAGAGCATTGATGAAGACACCACAGAGGTGACATACGAGCTCGAAGTTTCACTATCTATGCCGATTCCCGCAATGATGCGACAGAAAGCAGAGAAGGCAACGATTGATGCAGCGTTGTCACAACTCAAAACTCATTTAGAGGCGTAGTTCTATGTCGTATGCAATTGGTATTGATGTTGGTGGTACCAAGGTGCTGGGTGGTGTTGTTGATGAGAGCGGAAAGATTCTTGCAACCGCACGTAAAGACACTCCTCGTCAAGGTGGCAGTGCTTTAACTCAAACTATTGCAGAGACAGCGCTAGAGCTGATGGGTCAATTTGATGTCACATCGATTGGTGTTTCTGCTGCCGGATTTGTTTCATCAGATCGCAAAACAATGCTGGCAACACCCAATATCGCCGACTGGAATGGCGTTAATTTAGATTCTGAATTAACTGCATTGATCGGTTTGCCTGTAGTTATTGAAAATGATGCCAATGCTGCAGCATGGGGTGAAGCAAAGTTTGGTGCAGGTCGAAATCAAAATCACATGATGATGTTGACTGTTGGTACCGGCATTGGCGGCGGAATTGTTGTT
>JBILAD010000122.1:0-3201 GCA_044354355.1 Candidatus Planktophila sp.
CGATAAGCACGTTGAAGTAATTGTTCGTCAAATGCTAAAGCGCATCACAGTGCTTGAAGCAGGAGATGCCGATCTACTTCCAGGCGAGCTTGTTGAGCGTGGTCGTTTCGAGACTGAAAACCGTCGCGTTGTGACTTCAGGTGGAAAGGCTGCTTCAGGTCGCCCAGAACTTATGGGTATCACTAAGGCATCTCTTGCAACTGAGTCATGGTTGTCAGCGGCTTCATTCCAGGAAACTACTCGTGTTCTTACAGATGCTGCACTTTCAGAGAAGAGCGATCCATTGCTCGGTCTGAAGGAGAATGTCATCATCGGTAAGTTGATTCCTGCTGGTACTGGTCTTGCTCGTTACCGCAACATTCGTGTTGAGCCAACGGAAGAGGCAAAGGCCGCTGTTTACGCAGCATATGACGAGTACGACTTCACACCATTTGACCAACAAGGTTCTGGTGAGGCTGTTCGTCTCGATGAGGTTGAAGTACCTCGTTAAAACTTACTTAAACAAAAGAGCCCCTGAGAAATCAGGGGCTCTTTTGATTTAATGGAATTACTATTTCTTTAAGTTAGCCAAACGATCCAGAATCGGTGGGTGCGAGTAATGCACCGCAACATAAACAGGGTGTGGGTTTAAGTTACTCAAAGATTCAACAGAGAGTTTTTTCAGTGCTGAATACATGTGGTCCCGAGCACCTGGATAGGTATCAATTGAGTACTGATCTGCTTGGTATTCGTTATGACGTGAGAATGAGTTGTTAATCAATCCCAGCACAGTTGAAACCGGTGTGAAGAGCATAAAGAAAGCAATCATTGATAAATGAAAGCTTGGCGTATCTGAGCCAAGTGCTTTTGAAAGGTTTGGATTACTGAGTAACCAACCCATGAGAGAAAAAATGACAAGGGATTGCACATTACTGAAGGCAAACATTGTGTAGACGTGCTTGCGCTTGTAATGACCAACCTCGTGGGCAAGAACTGCAACAGTTTCCTTAGTTGTTAGCTTTTCAATCAAGGTGTCATAGAGACCAATGATCTTTACTTTGCCCATGCCAGAGAAAAAGGCATTGAGTTTTGTTGAACGCTTAGAGGCATCCATCTCCCACAATTTTGATAATGGAAAACCTTGGGATTGGCAGTAAGCCTCAACCTCAGAACGTAGCTCACCTTCTGGCAGTGGCTTTAACTTGTTAAACATTGGCAAGAAGATTCGTGTGCCAAAGACAAACATAAACAGAGTAATTGCAGAGACTGCCAGCCAACCCACAAGCCAGAAAGTTGATTGCAGAGATTGATAGATCCATGCGATCAGAGCTATTACTGGCAGGCCGAGTGCAATGCTCAGTAGTAGCTGCTTGATTGTGTCCATGACAAACAACTTCTTTGTTGTCTTGTTAAATCCGTACTTCTCTTCGATAACAAAGGTTGAGTAATAGGAAATAGGCAGGTTTCCGATCATTGAAACCAGGATCAATACGCCAAAAAATAGGACGGTAACGAGCAAATCGTTGCTGTATTGATCCCGAATTGCCTGATCTAGCCAGGCAAACCAACCCAAAATGATGGCTGAAAGCATTACTACAGTGCCAATTACGGTGCTCAGCATCTCCACTTTGTATTTAGCGGTCCCGTATTCAAGAGACTTTGCATATTCATCTGGGTTATAGATTTCTGCAGCAACACCGGTTAGGGGAGCGTTCTTATTGCTTTCGTTGAGGAAATCAATAACGCGGCCGGCAGCAAAATCAATCAGAATAAAAGTAACAATTCCCAGTAACAACCATTCAGAAGTACTCATTTTTATCCGTTCAGTAGAGCGCTAAGTGCGATTTCAACCATGGCATTGAGTGATTTTTCACGTTGTTCCGATGGCATTGATTCGTGAGTAATGATGTGATCAGAAACTGTTAACACAGCTAATGCGCGACGTTGCTTACGAGCTGCAATTGAATAGAGAGCACTTGCTTCCATCTCAACACCAAGGACTCCGTGGGCAATTAATTTCTGTGCAGAATCTGTTTCATCATAGAAGTAATCCATTGATGCAACACCGCCAATGTGAACATTTGGATTTCCCTTTGATGCTTCATAGGCAGCAAGCAGTAACTTGAAATCTGCGTGTGGTGCAAAATCTAGGTTGTTCGTAAAGCGACGGTTGATATTTGAATCAGTTGATGCACTCATAGCAAGGATGACATCACCCACTTTTGTCTTTTCTAGCAATCCACCACATGTTCCGATGCGGATTGCGGTTTGAACATCGTATTCATTGAAAAGTTCAGTTGCATAAATTGAAATTGATGGAAGCCCCATGCCAGTTCCCATGACAGAAACTCGTTCACCTTTATATGTTCCGGTGAATCCAAACATGTTGCGCACTGCATTGAACTGTTGAACATTTTCTAGATAGTTATCTGCAATCCACTTAGCGCGCAGTGGGTCGCCAGGTAGAAGGATGCGATCGGCAATGTCGCCCTTATTAGCCGAGATATGTGGTGTGCTCATGAACCCAGCGAACCATAAATGCCACCAGTAGTACCCTTCTTTCTATGGCGATTTTGATCATTGATGGGGGAGAGCTCAGGCTGAAATTAAGCCCGCTAGAGCAGTTGGCCGCCTGCTGGCCAGCCCCAACGGCCCTTGTCGGTCAGGTGGAGTCGATCGAATTCGTAGAAAATCTGTGGACCACCCAGGTTCTTCAAGGGGTGCGTGCCCCAGGCACAGCTTTTCCTTATGTGCTCTTGATTGGGGTCATGCGCAGGCTCAAAACCAAGGATTTCGTCGTCATTAAGCGTAAAAAGCCGGGGGTAATCATCACCTTTTCCTCGGGGAAGTTCCAGAGGTGGATCTATACCCTGGATGGATCCCGACACGCCGAAGAGCAAATTTTGGCGGCTTTAGCCTAATTTCTGGCCCCTAGGAGTAAAACCTCGGATTTGCCTCGCGTGAGCGGGTTGGGTTACCCTTCGCGTCTGCTCTTTTACAGAGCTTCTTTGCTTGCGTTCGTATATAAGTTGCAAAACTTTGTACAGAACATCTGCGAATCGGGTGCAACACACCCGACCGCGTGGGTCGGCAAATAAGCGTGAATAAAGATCAGTAACGAAGTTACGAATGGAGATGAAGTGCCAACAATTCAACAGCTAGTTCGTCGTGGTCGCGCAGAAAAGACTACGAAGACAAGCACACCTGCACTTAAGGGTTCAC
>JBILAD010000085.1:0-4968 GCA_044354355.1 Candidatus Planktophila sp.
GAGCCCTACGCCTTAGGTACCCAAACAATTCTTTGAATACCACTTAAGGAGAAATACGTGAACGTTCCAGTAACAGCAACTCTTCCAGCACATGACATTGCAGATGCTTCACTTGCTGCAGAAGGTAAAAAGAAAATTGAATGGGCAGAGCGCAATATGCCTGTCCTTGCTCAAATTCGTGAGCGCTTTGAAAAGTCACAACCATTTGCAGGCGTGCGAATCTCAGCATGTATGCACGTAACTACTGAAACAGCTAACTTGATGCGCGTTCTAAAGGCTGGCGGAGCAGAGATCGCACTATGTGCATCAAACCCTTTGTCAACACAGGATGACACAGCAGCTGCGCTAGTACATGAGTATGGAATTTCAGTATTTGCTCGTAACGCAGTTGATCGTGATGGTTATTACAAGCACATCAATGCTGCACTAGACATCGAACCACACCAGGTATTTGATGATGGTTGCGACTTGGTCAACACACTTCACACAACACGTAAAGAATTGATTCCAGGCATCACTGGTGGTTGCGAAGAGACAACAACAGGTGTTATTCGCCTTAACCAGATGGCAAAAGATGGCGCACTTCAGTTCCCGATGATCGCTGTTAACGACACCGATACAAAGCACATGTTTGATAATCGTTATGGAACAGGTCAATCAACACTGGACGCAGTTTTCCGTGCGACTAACTTCTTGCTCGCAGGTCGCGTTGTAGTAGTAGCTGGATTTGGATACTGCGGTAAGGGTGTTGCAGAACGCGCTAAGGGTATGGGCGCTGATGTAGTCGTTACTGAAATCGATCCAACAAAGGCACTTGATGCGATGATGCAAGGCTTCCGTGTAATGCCGATGCTAGATGCAGCAAAGCTTGGCGATGTGTTTATCACCGTAACTGGTAACCGTGATGTATTGCGCGATGAGCACTTTGCAGTAATGAAGGATGGCGCAATCATGGCTAACTCCGGTCACTTTGACATCGAAATCGATGTTGCATGGCTAGAGCAGAATGCAAAGAAGAAGAATGCAAAAATGCGTCACCAGACTGATGAATATGTATTGGCAGATGGACGCCGCCTGCTTCTGCTTGCAGAAGGTCGCCTTGTTAACTTAGGCGCAGCAGAAGGACACCCAGCTTCAGTTATGGACATGTCATTCTCTGATCAAGCCCTTACAGCTGAATATCTTGTTAAGGAAGCAAAGAACTTGAAGCCAGGTGTTCATGAAGTTCCTTCATACATCGACAAGGAAGTTGCTTCACTTAAGTTGATCAGCATGGGTGGACGAATTGACGTTCTAACTCCAGCACAAGATATGTACCTGAACTCTTGGGAGCACGGTAGCTAATGACTTTAGTTATGGTCGTCGATGACGACCAGGATCTCGCGGAGATGCTTGGCATCGTTTTAACTGGTGCCGGCATCGACGTGGATCTAGTAAGTCGTGGCGATGAGGTTATGGATGTCTTTCGTAACAATCCACCAGATTTAGTTTTGTTGGATGTTATGTTGCCTGGCCTTGATGGAATTGAAGTCTGCAAATTAATTCGTGCAGAATCAATGGTTCCAATCGTCATGCTGTCAGCTAAAGGCGATACGCAAGATGTTGTAAAAGGTTTAGAAGCTGGTGCTGATGATTACATGGTTAAACCATTTCGTCATCCATCCGAACTAATCGCACGAATTCGCACACGTTTGCGTCGCACCAATGCTGAGGTTTTTGGACTTCTAACAATCGGTGACTTAGCAATAGATGTGCAAGCACACCAAGTACTTCGCGCTGGCAAACAAATTATGTTAACTCGTCTTGAGTTTGACTTACTCGTTGCACTAGCTAAAGAACCAGGTCGGGTATTTACTCGAGATGCATTGCTTAGCGAAGTCTGGGGTTATCGACATTCCACAGATACTCGTTTAGTAAATGTTCACGTACAGCGTCTGCGTTCAAAGATTGAGCACGATGCAGAACACCCTGAAATTGTCATCACAATTCGAGGTGTTGGTTACAAAGCTGGAGTCATGGGCGGTTCCTAACCATGAACCGTTTCTTCTGGAAAGCTCGCAACTCCCTTGCCTTCAAGGTAATTATCTCAACAGTCATTCTTTCTCTAGGTATTGTATGGATTACTGGTTCTGCCCTTAATTCGCGTCTTTCGAGCGGTATTAGAGATGTAAACCTGAACTCAGCCATAGTCGAAGCTCGCTCGACAATCTTTACCGCCGATTATCGCTTCTTGCTTGCCCAAGGAGAAAAAGATTCAATCGTCCAAAAAGTTGTTGACGACGTGATTAGCTCAGCAACGACTATTACATCAAATGAAAACACCCGTGAAGTAGTTTTCGTTCGCAGCCCTGGCAACTCAATGATTAATAATTACGAGATTGCCTCAAACTTGTTAGATCCTGCGACCATCCCACAGTCTTTGAGTGAGCGTGTTCGTAAATCGAATGACATTGTTTGGGAATACACGAACATGCGCTATTTGCAGGGTATATCTGTATCAGGATTAGCTATTGGACAAAAAGTACAGATTCCAAATGCTGGTCAATACGAGATGTATATTGTTTTTTCACTAGCTAATGAAGAAAAGACTCTCAACCTAATCGATACTTACTTACTTTTTGCTGGCCTGATTTTGGTTCTTTTGATTTCATTGATTACATGGGTTGTGGTTCGGCAGGTAGTAAAGCCTGTGCGTGAAGCTGCTCGCATCGCTACTGAGTTTACCTCAGGGGATTTTAGGCAACGCATGAAGGTGTATTCACAAGATGAAATATCAACACTTGGCCATGCATTTAATGAAATGGCCGAATCACTTGAGCAACAGATTGCTAGATTGGAAAACCTTTCTCGCGTGCAGCAGCGTTTCGTTTCAGATGTTTCACACGAACTGCGCACACCACTAACCACCTTGCGTATGGCATCTGAGGTGATTGCCGCCTCTAGAGATAGTTTTGACCCAACAGTTGCTCGAAGTACCGAGCTATTAGTTGCCCAATTAGATCGCTTTGAGAGATTGCTTGAAGACTTACTAGAAGTCTCACGTTTTGATGCTGAAGTGGCAGTTCTGGAAGCTGTTGATTTCGACATTGTGCAGTTGGTTAATCGCTGCGCCGAAGATTTAGCGCTAGTTGCAAAAGAGAGAAAGACTGAGATCTTCGTTAAATCCTCTGAGCCCGTAATCATGATTAAGGCAGATATTCGCCGTGTGGAGCGTATTTTGCGCAATCTCATGGCCAATGCAATCGATCATGCTGAAGAGGTCCAGATTGATGTGCTGATTACCGCCAGTGAAAATGATGTTGCAATTGGTGTTAGAGATTACGGTGTTGGTTTAGATGAAAACTCTTTGACGAGAGTTTTTGATCGCTTCTGGCGTGCAGATCCTTCACGAGCACGTACACGTGGTGGAACAGGACTGGGGCTCTCCATTGCACTAGAAGATGCTCGACTGCATAACGGCGAGCTTGAAGCGTGGGGACGACCTGGTCGAGGCGCGCACTTTGTGGTTACCTTGCCAAGAAAAACATGGGAATCGATTGAGCGCCGCTTGATTCCACTTCAGCCAGAAGATTACAGACCCTAGTTTCCACACCGCTTCCTTGAAAGTAATGGGAGGCTCAATTAATTGAGCACTATGTGCTTATGCAACTCTTCTCTGAACTTTCTCACTTGGTGTTTCCAACTAGATGCTATGGATGTAATTCATTAGGAATCAGTATTTGTACAACATGTCGTCAAGAATGGATTCCGCATTATTACAAAACCCAAATAACTCCACTAAATGTTCACTCGGCACTGTTGTATACCCCAACGGCATCTAAGATCATTCTTGCTGCAAAGGAAAATGGTTTACAAGGCGCAGATGATTTGCTGATTGCGGCCATCGTGCATGTGTTAGATAAGGCACGATTAGATCAAGGATATTTCACCTTAATCCCGGTTCCTTCAAGTAGACAATCACAGCGTCGCCGTGGTCGAAGTTTCATAGTTGATTTGACCAAGGCTATTTCCAAGCAGACAGGTATTGGCGTCAATGATTGCCTTCAAGTTTCACGACGGGTATTAGATCAAAGTGGGTTGACACGTGTGCAGCGAGCTTCAAATATGCACGGCGCTTTTTCATTAAAACCAGGTTCGATACTTCGTGGAGATGCGATTGTGATTGATGATGTGGTCACAACGGGTGCAACCCTGCGAGAAGCGGCCAGAGCCCTGAATTCGCAGGGTTTTCATGCCTTCGGCTCAGTTTGTGCGGTTACCGCCTGCTTGGCTCAGCCTCTACGATAAGGGGGTGAAAAGGCACCCTGTCCAGGGTTGATCGGGGAGCCGCGATGAGAGGTAAGAATCAATGCCAGCATTTGTAGACAAGATTTTGCGTGCAGGCGAAGGACGCATCCTTCGCGATTTAAGCAAGGTCGTTGCCTTAGTCAATGCTCAAGAAGCTCGCTTTGTTGCGATGTCTGATTCTGACCTCCGCAATCAAACAGGCATTTTCCAAGACCGTTATGCAAAGGGTGAATCATTAGATGATTTGCTTCCTGAAGCATTTGCCGTTGTCCGTGAAGCAGCAAAGCGCACACTTGGTCAGCGTCACTATGACGTGCAGATTATGGGTGGAGCAGCACTTCACAAGGGCAATATCGCCGAAATGCGTACTGGTGAAGGAAAGACTTTAGTATCAACATTGCCTTCATACCTAAATGCTCTTGCAGGTCACGGCGTGCACGTTGTGACTACAAATGATTATTTAGCAGAGCGCGATAGCGAGTGGATGGGTCGCGTTCACAGATTCCTTGGATTAAAGGTTGATGTAATTCTTGCAAACATGACAGCTGCTGAGCGTCGTCAGGCATATCTAGCTGACATTACTTATGGCACAAATAATGAATTTGGTTTTGATTACCTTCGCGACAACATGGCCTGGTCGCTTGAAGAGTGCGTACAGCGCGAACACTTCTTTGCAGTAGT
>JBILAD010000064.1:0-6566 GCA_044354355.1 Candidatus Planktophila sp.
TGAAGCACGAACACCGTTGATCATCAGCGGACCAGCTGATAAGGCAACAAAGTGGTACGTGGAGTTTGCAAATCTTGTTGGTAAATTGCAGCGCGATGTGCACTATGAAGTTGATGAAAAGAAAAAAGCGTGTGGAATTATTGAAGAGGGCGTCACCAAAGTTGAAGAGCTACTTCAAATTGGTAACCTCTATGAGGCTGCAAATACGCCCATGATCGGTTACCTAAACAACGCTATTCGCGCTAAGGAGCTCTTTAAGCGCGATAAAGATTATGTTGTAATGAATGGTGAGCTATTAATTGTTGATGAGCACACTGGCCGCATGTTGGCTGGGCGTCGCTACAGCGAAGGTCTACATCAGGCTCTTGAAGCTAAAGAACGTATTGAAATTAAGGATGAAAACCAGACTCTTGCAACTATTACATTGCAGAACTATTTCCGCCTGTATTCAAAGCTTTCAGGTATGACAGGTACTGCTTCAACAGAAGCATCTGAATTCCATCAAATTTATAAGCTTGGTGTAGTTCCAATTCCAACAAACCGAGAAATGCAACGTATTGATTCTGCTGATTTGGTCTATAAGACCGAAGTTGGGAAGTTTGCTGCAGTAACTGCAGACATCGCAGATCGCCACCGCAAGGGACAACCTGTATTGGTTGGTACCGTCAGCGTTGAAAAATCTGAAGAACTATCTGCCTTCTTACGCAAATCTGGCGTGCCTCATGAAGTTCTTAACGCTAAGCATCACGAACGTGAAGCTGCGATCATCGCTCGCGCTGGTGTTCGTGGCGCAGTAACAGTTGCTACCAACATGGCTGGCCGCGGTACTGACATTATGCTCGGTGGAAACCCTGAATTCATGGCCGACTTTGAATTACAGCGTCGCGGAATTTCTCCAGTTGATAATGCCGAAGAGTACGAAAACCAATGGCCAGCAGAGATTGCACGTCAAAAGGCTGCAGTTGAAAAGGGTCATGAAGATGTAGTCGCACTTGGTGGCTTGTATGTTCTCGGAACAGAACGTCACGAGTCTCGTCGTATCGACAACCAGCTGCGTGGTCGCTCTGGTCGCCAAGGCGATCCAGGAGAGTCACGTTTTTATCTCTCACTACAAGATGATTTGATGCGTCGCTTCAATTCGGGAATGGTTGAGCGATTTTTAACCGCTGCCGGATTGCCTGAAGATGCACCTATCGAATCAAAGATGGTTTCAAACGCTATTCGTTCGGCACAGACGCAGGTTGAAGCGCAGAACTTTGAAATGCGTAAAAACGTTTTGAAGTATGACGATGTCATGAACCGTCAGCGCACCGTTGTTTATGGTGAGCGCCGCCTGGTTCTAGAGGGTGCAGATATTAAGGATCAAGTAGCTAGTTTTGTTTCAGATACTTTGTCCGCATACGTTCAAGCAGCAACGGCAAATGGTTATGCAGAAGATTGGGATTTAGAAACCCTGTTTACAGCGCTAAAAACGATCTATCCAATCTCATTTACTATCGATGAATTACTTGCAGAGGTGGGATCACGGGCAGGATTAGATGCCGAGTACTTAACTAATCGTGTTATTGAAGATTGCAAGGCAGCGTATGCAAATCGAGAAGGCGCACTTGGCGAAGAAGTTATGCGCGAACTAGAGCGCAAGGTATTGCTATCTGTTCTAGATCGTAAGTGGCGCGAGCACCTATATGAGATGGATTATCTACAAGAGGGTATTGGGCTACGTGCCATGGCACAGCGTGATCCACTTGTTGAGTACCAAAAAGAAGGCTTTGATCTATTTGCCGCGATGATGGATGCGATCAAAGAAGAAATTGCTGGCTTATTGTTTAACATCGAAGTTACCGTTGAAAGTTCAAGCAATGAAGTAGTTGCACCCGGACTTGAGGCGAAGCAACTTCCTGCAGCAGGATTGCAATACACCGCAGCAGATGAATCAGGTGTTCGCAGAACTGGTGATGTTTCTCGCAATGCTCCATGCCCATGTGGTTCAGGCAAGAAATACAAGCGTTGTCACGGTGGAGCTGCTTAACTTAAATCAAAGTTAAGGCAGTACATAACCAACGCTGATCCAGTCCTTCAAATCTGATTGCCACAACTCGCAAGCGATCACCATAACGAATGGTCACCGTTGACTCACTAATGCCATCTAATGGTTGAGTAACTTTAATCTTTCGAATTTTTCCTATCATTTTTTGCTCTCCCGACTTTCGCTGTAAATCAGCGAAAATGAGGTGATGGCATAACGCTTGCACTTGTGATGCAGATCGACGACCAGCCCAAATTTCAATGACATTGTGAATGAATTGGAAGGTTAATTCATGGATGTCTGGCAAATCTGTCGCCGATGTTGGTTTAGGTGCAAAATCTTCTTCGTACTCTTCCCCAAATGTTGATGCAACTAGATAAAGACGGGGTTTTTTAAGTACTGGCGCTGGTACTTCGGGACGAAACATTTCAAGCACTAGGTGTTGCCAGTCTTCATGTGGATCACTTGGGATCGGCATGAGATCAATAGTTGAGAAGGTTGGTTGTTGGCTGTATTCGAGTTCTGTTGTCATGGACTGACAATTACTGTGCACTCGTCCACATACCTCAGACTTAAGGTTGTTTTTAGCTAGTACTTAAGTACCACTGTGGATGAAGGGCTAGCCAATGTCAGTGAAACCGTTTGGGTGCTCCTATGACTCTCCACAAGAAAACTCATTCAGCGCGGCTGCCACTAGCGATAACCCTGATCGTTGCCGCATTCGCTTCCACTTTTTTGATAGCAACATTTTCCAATAAAGGAGCAGATTATTGGGTCATCAGCCTTCCGATATCTCCAGGCCATCAGATTTCAGCATCTGATGTTTCTATTGCCCACCTAAATTTAGTTGCAAGTTCAAAGTTTTATCTTGGCAAGGACGTAGATCCAATTGGAATGGTCGCAACGCGCATCATGCACCCTGGCGAAATTATTGGCAGTACTGACTTAACGTCAACAGCAAATGCAATGTCCACCAGTGCAGTGCCTCTGAGTGTTCGCTCCGTTGATGTTCCAACCAACTTACGCATTGGTGAAGATATCGATATCTATTGGGTATTAGATGCTCAAATTGATGAGGATGTCATGGACCCAATCTTGATTCTTGGCGGAGTCACATTGCTGAGCTTTGATGATGGTGGGAAGAATTTTGGAAGTGATATTGGATTATCGGTTGCAGTTGAACAGACTCAGGTGCTGCGCCTATTAAGTGCAACGACTCTAGGTCGATTAGTGGTGATCAGGTCACATGTCTGAGTTAGAGATGCCCACAGTCATAACCGCTATTTCATCTTCTGGAACTGAAGGATTTATTGCCGGAACCTTGTTTGCTCAGGGGTGGAGCGTAGTTTTTAGAGCAATCGATTGGGATTCTCTAGAGCGCTATATAGATTCAAATCCAGATGCAGCCAGGGGAGCACTTCTCTTGTTTGCCTCTGATCTGCCAGGTATTTCCAAAGTAAAACTAGATTCAATTGCAATGAAGATTCGTCAAACAATAGGCTTTTCAATGGACCAACAAGAGATCAGCGATCTGAGTGAACTTCATGAGATCCCTAAGTCAGCAACAGATTTGGTCAGCTTAGTCCGCGGCTTTGTGCGTGCACCAATGGTGCGTGGTTTAAACGCACCACAACGTGTGGCTCGAAAATCCCGTGTCATTGCAGTTGGATCAGCTGGCAGCTATACCGGCTGCACAACACTGGCCATGAATATGGCGATGGAGTTGAGCATTCTCGAGAAATCAACTTTGCTTATAGAAGGAAATTATCGCGCTCCATCTATTGCGGCATATCTAGCGATGCGAAACATCAATACCGATGCACCATGGAAAACTATCGCTCCTCATTTATCTCTGACTGAGATTGACCAAGAGCTTTCTGGCACGATCGATGAGTTCATGGATCGAGCAGCAGCTGAGTTTGATTACATAATTATTGATTTAGGTTCAATTTCAGGGTTATCAAATCGCCTCACTGATCGTCGTTGGACTTCGACAATGACGACCTGGTGTTGTGATCAGGCAGATGAGTTGATGATTGTTTCCAGGGCTGATCAACTAGGGGCCCATCGATTAGCTCAAGTGATAGAGCTTTTACAGAACACTTCTGTCCGCGCATCTCTAAGTTTTGTCATGAATATGAAATCTCCTGGCAAGCGAGGGGAGAATGAGGAAGCACAATTCTTGAAAAGCACAACGGCTTTGAAGCCAATTCGAATCAGGAGTATTGCAAAGGACTCTCGTGCAGTCATGGCCGCTGAAGATGAGCATGCGACCTTGGTGGAGATCAATGAGCGCTCAAATGTGCGTAAATCAATCGCTGAATTGGCCCGTGATCTAAAAAGTTGAGATCTATTACTATTACCCAATGCGTGCATATCTCCCCATTAGTCACAAGGATCTTGAAAGCTTTGTAGCCAACAAGAGCCTTGAGGTTGATGAGCTGTATGCGCCAACGATTCACTTTGTTGTTGAAAATCCAGATTGTGATGAAGAAGAGCTCGAGTATCTATTATCAGTTGAAGCTGGCGAGGAAGCGTTAGAACTTCGCTTAACTGAAAAAGCCCCAGGTATTGTTATTGCTCTTGAAATTGAAAAGGAACACATTGGCGAGCACTATGCCCAATCAATCACCCTTGTTTCTCCATTGCAGTGGGATCAGGTGCAGTGCGCACTCCTCGCATTTAATGGTGATGATGAATTGATTTGGTTTGCAACCCAAGAGATTGAACTTCACTTGGCGGAGTGGAAGTAAGCATGTTTCAGTTAGATAATTTACTGGGTGGTCGAACCACGGTAACTTTTGATCAATCCCACCGACTACGCGAACTTGTCGCTGACTGGCAATTACTATCTGATCTTTCATTTGCAGATCTGATTCTTTGGGTTCCGATTCGTAAAGATATAAAGCTTTGGCCAACAGGACATATTGCTGTGGCACATATTCGCCCAACCACATCTTCAACTGTCTTTATCAACGATGTAATTGGTGATGAAGTGTTATGGGGTGCTCGCCCAAACATTGATGAGGCTCTGTCAACGGGTGAAATTATGCGAAACACCGAGCCTGAACGTATTGGTCAGCTTTTAATCAAGGAAGAGACCATTCCTGTTTTCTTTGAGGGTCAGGTCATTGCTGTTATATCTCGCCACCGAAATGCAGAACAGATGCGTTCTCCCGGAAAGCTTGAATTGAACTATCGGGAAATTGCTCATCACTTGTATCAAATGGTTGCTGAAGGAAACTTTCCATACCAATCTGCTGGCTCACTATTTGAACCCGTGCCTCGCGTGGGGGATGGATTAATCCGTCTTGATGTTAATGGCGCAATCTCTTTTGCCAGCCCTAACGCAAAGTCAGCATTTTCACGCATGGGATGGCATGGGGAGCTAGAAGGTCGCAATCTTGGTGAGGTTGCAGAACAAGTTGTTACCGCTTCGCCAACTGCGCAAGAAGAAGGTATTCGCACACGTTTGAATGGTAAAACTTTGCGTCGCGTAGAAATTGATAATCAAGGCGCAACAATTGATCTTTTAGTCTTGCCATTGATCCAGAGATCAGATCGAATCGGCTCAATTGTTCTACTTCAAAATGTGACTGAACTTCGTCGTCGAGACAGAGAGCTAGTAACTAAAGATGCAACTATTCGGGAAATTCACCACCGTGTGAAGAATAATCTACAGACTGTCTCTGCTCTGCTTAGATTACAGTCTCGCCGCATCGATGATCCAGCAGCGGCTGCAGCACTTGATGAGGCCGTTCGACGTATTGCATCTATTGCACTTGTGCATGAAACTCTTTCAAATAGCACAGAAAACACGGTGGCCTTTGATGAGGTTCTTACCTCTCTTGTCACACATGCTTTAGAGCTAAGTCCACGTATGGGCCAGCTGAGCATTGAACGCAAAGGACAACTTGGCTCACTTGAATCAAGAATTGCAACGCCCTTATCTTTGGTCGTCACAGAATTAATGCACAACGCCCTTGAGCATGGACTCTTTGAATCTGGAACTCGTTTAACAATTGAACTACAGCGCTATAGCAATGAAGGTCTGATCACTATTTCAGATGATGGCGTGGGATTGCCGGAAGGCTTTGATCTATCAACCTCATCAAATTTAGGTCTTCAAATTGTGCGCACACTTATTGAGAATGAATTAAAGGGTGAATTGAAATTAGAATCTACACACCAAGGAACGCACGCTAAGTTGCGCTTCCCACTTTAAATCTGGTTTTGCTGCTCCATCAATCGCGCACGATTACGTGCTGCACGACGCTTCAAGGCACGGCGTTCATCTTCAGATAATCCGCCCCACACACCTGCGTCTTGACCACTCTCAAGTGCCCAGGCCAAGCAAGGCTCTTTAACGATGCAGCGATTACAAACCTTTTTAGCTTCTTCGATTTGAGTTAGGGCTGGACCTGTATTTCCAACAGGGAAGAAAAGCTCCGGATCCTCATCACGGCAGGCTGATTGATGTCGCCAATCCATTGCATGTCTCCTTAGGGAAGTACAACTTATTAAAAGTTATGTGGTGCTA
>JBILAD010000024.1:0-11449 GCA_044354355.1 Candidatus Planktophila sp.
CTGCACGGACATAAGCCTGGGCACCGCAACGATCGCAACGATCTAGGGCGTTAAGAGGTACTGATTCAAGCAACATCTGTTCTGTCATATCTCTCTCCGTTTCCGTGTTCTTCTCTATGGAACAGGAAACCACATTTATTAATTCCGCGCTCGTTATATTTAATCTTTTTTGCTTAATTAACACTGATTTAACGCTGAGAGTCGACAATTTCCACTATCTGAGATGTATTCGGCGCGCTTACGCACAAAATTGGGGTGAGGAAGATAATCTTTCGCCCCATGGCCGAGAAAGATGCAATTGCGACCCCTTCGCAAGATAGTTATACCGCAAAGGATTTAGCGGTTCTCGAAGGCCTAGATGCGGTCCGCAAACGCCCAGGAATGTATATCGGGTCAACCGATTCACGTGGCCTCATGCACTGCTTGTGGGAAATTATTGATAACTCTGTTGATGAGGCACTAGCTGGGCATTGCAAGAAGATTGAAATCAACCTTGAGTCCGATGGATCTGTTGAAGTCCACGATGATGGTCGCGGTATTCCGGTAGACAAGGAACAAAAGACTGGTTTAACTGGTGTTGAAGTTGTTCTCACAAAACTACACGCTGGTGGAAAATTCGGTGGCGGTTCATATGCCGCATCCGGTGGTCTTCACGGTGTTGGTGCATCTGTTGTTAACGCACTTGCTTCACGTCTTGATGCTGAAGTAGATCGCGATGGCAAAATCTATTGGATGTCATTCCAGCGCGGAACTGCAGGAATTTTTGATGGCGATGGCCCGAAAGCTCCCTTTGAACCAAAATCAGGTTTGCGGGTAATCGGAAAGATTTCATCCAAGGTAACTGGCACGCGTATTAAGTGGTGGAGTGATCGCCAGATCTTTTTGAAGGAAGCAGAGCTAGACCTAGAAGATATTTATGCACGTGCTCGTCAAACATCATTTTTAGTCCCTGGATTAACGCTAATTGTTAATGACAATCGCACCAAGACCAAGACATCTGAGACTTTCTTCCATAAGAGCGGTATTACTGAATACTGTAATTATCTGCAGCCAGATGAACCAGTTGGTGATGTGATTCGTATTTATGGCAGCGGTCACTACCAGGAGACGGTTCCTGTTCTAGACGATAAAGGCCATATGGTTTCAACTGAAGTAGAGCGCGATATGGAGGTTGATATCGCGATGAAGTGGGGCAATGGTTTTGAGACCACTCAGCGCTCATTTGTAAACATCATTGCCACACCCAAGGGTGGAACCCACGTCCTTGGTTTTGAACGCTCACTTGTTAAGGTGATTAATGAGGCGTTGAGATCGACTAAGACTTTGGCTAACAAAGAAGCAGATGTAATTAAAGATGACATTCTTGAAGGATTAACAGCGGTAGTGACAGTTCGTATGTCAGAGCCACAGTTTGAAGGTCAGACAAAGGAAGTTCTAGGAACTGCAGCAGCCACGCGAATTGTTTCTGCAGTTGTTGCAGATAAAATGAAAGAGTACTTCAACACCACAAAGCGTATTGATAAAGCAAATGGTCGCCTTGTTCTTGAAAAGATTGCAGCCGCCTCCCGCACACGTATTAGCGCTCGTGCTCACAAGGATTTGCAGCGTCGCAAGAACGCACTTGAATCTTCATCACTTCCTACAAAGCTTTCAGATTGCCGCTCAGAGGATGTAACACGCACTGAGTTGTTCATCGTGGAAGGTGACTCTGCACTTGGCACAACAAAGGCTGCGCGTAACAGCGAGTTCCAAGCGATTCTGCCTATTCGCGGCAAGATTTTGAATGTGCAAAAGGCATCGCTCTCGCAGATGCTTGAAGATAAAGAGTGTGGATCGATTATTCAGGTAATTGGTGCTGGTTCTGGAAAGTCTTTTGAATTAGATGAGGCACGCTATGGCCGCATTATCTTGATGTCAGATGCTGACGTTGATGGCGCTCACATTCGTTGTTTGTTGTTGACCCTGATGTATCGCTACATGCGCCCACTGATTGATTCAGGCCGCGTATTTGCAGCAATCCCACCTCTACACCGCATCGAAGTCGTTGGCGGGGGAGGCAAGAAGGGTAATTACATTTACACCTACAGTGATGATGAGATGAAGAAGGTCACTGCGGAGTTGAAGAAGGAAGGCAAGCGCTGGAAGGAGCCAATTCAGCGTTACAAAGGCCTTGGCGAAATGGATGCAGATCAGCTTCGTGAAACAACTATGGATCCAGATGCCCGCACCTTACGTCGTATTACCGTTTCAGATGGCGCAGCGTCGGAGGCAATGTTTGAATTATTGATGGGTAGCGATGTGGCACCACGTAAAGAGTTTATTGCTAATGCTGAGATAGATCGCGAGCATATCGACGCTTAGTCAATAGAGACTAAGTCGAAGTACTCCTCTTTCCACAAATCCTCATCGCCATCTGGCAACAAGATAACTCGCTCAGGCTTTAGTGCCTGCACAGCTCCTTCATCGTGAGAAACCATGATGACTGAACCTTGATACTCAGCAAGTGCTCCAAGAATTTCAGCGCGTGATGCTGGATCTAAGTTGTTTGTTGGCTCATCTAGAAGTAAAACATTTGCTGCAGAGACAACAAGAACTGCTAACGCTAAACGTGTTCGCTCGCCGCCTGACAAAACCTTGACTGGCTTATGGACATCATCGCCAACAAATAGGAATGAACCCAATGTGTTGCGGGCTTCTGGCTCACGAATATCTGGGGTGGCAGACATCATGTTCTCTAAGATCGTGCGCTCGAAATCAAGTGATTCATGCTCCTGGGCGTAGTAGCCGATCTTTAGACCATGGCCGTGTTCAACCTTGCCAGTATCTGATTCAAGTTCTCCGGCCAAAATACGAAGCAGTGTTGTCTTGCCTGCACCGTTAAGTCCAAGGATGACAACACGTGAACCCTTATCAATCACACATGAAACATCGGTGAAGATTTCAAGTGAACCGTAGTTCTTTGAAAGCTCTTCTCCAGATAAAGGAGTCTTGCCACATGGGGCAGGGGTTGGGAAGCGAAGCCTTGCAACCTTGTCGGCAACCCGGACATCTTCTAGACCGCTGCGAAGTTTTTCAGCACGACGTAACATGCCTTGGGCCGCAGTTGCCTTGGATGCCTTTGCACGCATCTTCTCGCCCTGCTTCTGCAAAATCTCTGCACGCTTTTCAGCATTTGCACGCTCTTTCTTACGGCGGTGTTCATCTTGCTCGCGCTGCAAGAGGTAAGCCTTCCAGCCCAAGTTATAGACATCGATGCAGTTACGGTTGGCATCTAAGTAGAACACCTTGTTTACAACTGTTTCAATCAAGTTCACATCGTGGGAAATAATGACTAGTCCACCAGAGTATTTAGACAAAAATTCGCGCAGCCACACAATTGAATCAGCATCTAAGTGGTTAGTTGGCTCATCTAGCAGCAAAGTTTCTGCGCCACTAAAGAGAATGCGCGCTAGTTCAATACGACGGCGTTGACCACCAGAAAGAGTTGAAAGTTCATTACCAAAGACAGCCTCTGACACACCAAGGGATGTTGCAATAGCTTCAGCCTCTGCAGTTGCGGCATAACCACCGGCAGCAGAGAACTCTGATTCAACGCGGCCGTAACGTTCCATCGCTTTTTCAAGTGCTTCATCTTGGGCAGTTGCCATTTCCTCTTCCACAGAGCGCATACGTGCTGCAATCTGATCAAGGTCACGGGCTGAGAGAATACGATCAATTACTGTGCCGGGTTCATCACCAGTTCGTGGATCTTGGGGGAGGTAACCAATTTTTCCTGTGCGATTTACTGCGCCCCCTGCTGGCATATTTTCACCAGCTAATACTTTGGCAAGGGTTGATTTACCAGCACCGTTTCGACCCACAAAACCAATGCGGTCGCCGCTGTTAATACGCACAGTTACACCTTTAACTAAAAGGCGAGCTCCTGCACGTAATTCGAGGGCTTGGGTTGAAATCACACCCGAGTCTATCGGCTGGGTTTAAGCAGCACCAATTCGAGTGCGTCGGGCTGTAGCAAATGACTTACCAACGGCTGTTAACTCTGCAGAAACCTGAGCTTTGATTGCATCTTCGCTCTTGAGTAACTTTGTGAGCTCTGCAATAACTGCCTTTAACTCCTTTTGTTCACTTTCAAGTTCAATCTTGCTCATCTTTGTTAAACGACGAAGCGGCATATCCAAGATGTATGTTGCTTGCTCTTCATTTAACTTGAAATCCTTGATCAACTTATCTTTTGCTTGGGCAGCATCATCGCTACCGCGAATAATCTTGATGACCTTATCGATATCGATAATCGCCTTAAGTAATCCATCAACAAGACCCAATCGGCCTTCAGCCTTTGCCTTGCGGTATTCAGAGCGACGACGAACAACTTCGATCCGGTGATCGATGAAGACTCGAAGCAACTCTTTTAGACCAAGTGTTTGTGGCTTGCCCTTAACTAATGCAACTGCGTTGATAGCAAAGGCATCTTCCATTGGGGTGAGCGCATATAACTTCTCTAGTACCTCTTCAGGCTCAAAGCCGTTCTTGATTTCAATAACAACGTTAGTGCCGGTCTGGCCATCAGAAAGATCAATGATGTCGCTGATTCCTTGAATCTTCTTAGCTTTAACTAGGGCGGCAATTCGCTCAACGACCTTTTCAGGACCGATTGTGTATGGCAGCTCTTTGATGACAATACCCATCTTGCGAGATGTCACCTTTTCAATTTCAACAGATGCACGAACCTTAAATGATCCCTTGCCTGTTGCATACGCCTCACGCACACCATCTAGTCCAACAATTTCTCCACCTGTTGGGAAATCTGGACCAGGAATAAACTTCATTAACTGCTTGACTGTTGCAGTTGGATTTTCAATTAAAAATTTAGTTGCAGCGATGACCTCACCCAAGTTATGCGGTGCCATATTTGTTGCCATACCAACAGCAATACCTGAACCACCGTTGACTAGAAGGTTTGGATATGCAGCAGGCAAAACAACTGGCTCAGAGAGCTGACCGTCATAGTTAGGACCAAAATCAACTGTGTCCTCATCTGCTTCGGCAACCATAGACATTGCAGCAGGTGCCAAGCGTGCTTCGGTATAACGCATTGCTGCGGGGCCAGCATCTAGGGATCCAAAGTTCCCGTGACCATCGATGAGCGGTAAGCCCATTGAAAAACTTTGCGCCATACGAACAAGTGCGTCATAGATTGCGCCATCACCGTGTGGGTGCAACTTACCCATTACTTCACCAACAACACGTGCGCTCTTTACATGTCCACGCTCTGGGCGAAGTCCCATATCTGCCATCTGATGCAAGATGCGACGGTGAACAGGCTTCAAACCATCTCGTGCATCAGGTAGTGCGCGTGAATAAATTACAGAGTATGCATATTCAAGAAAAGAATCAGAAACTTCCTTGGAAACATCGATGTCAACGATCTTTCCTGGATATTCACCGGGCTTTGGTCCAGCGGGTTTCTTACCTTTAGCCGCAGCTTTCGCGGGAGTCTTCGCAGTTGCCATTGGGGCATTCTGCCAAGAGTGGGCGTTAATTTAGGGGAGGGCGCGCCCCAACTGATGAAACACACTTTGCAGCAAGGGCAGCACCTGCCGTGAGGGCTTGAGTTAAGTCACTTGTTTCTAGCCACTTGGGAATAAATCCAGCAGCAAATGAATCTCCAGCACCAGTAGTGTCGACAACATTAGTGGTGACCGCTGAAACCTTTGATGATTCATTTCCATTGACTGCAATTGCCCCCTTGGAACCTAATTTGATGACAACTAGGGGCGTGTACTTCTGAAGATTCTTTTTAGCCGTTTCAACATCTGTCGCATCCCCAAGATAGAGAGCCTCTTCACTATTGAGAAGAATTCCATCCATTTGTGAAACCCAGGAGAGTACTTCTTCTCTTGAAACAATCTTCATCGCACCTGTTGTTGTTGGATCAAAGAAGATTGGCTTACCTGCAGCTTTGATCTTTGCGATCATTGCAAGAACAGCTTCGCGACTACGGAAATCTAGAAGGGCATATCCTGAAAGATAAACACCATCAACATCATCTAATGGAGGAAGATCTGATACTTCAAGATCTGCGTTTGCGCCATTGTCTGGAAACATGGTTCGTTCCCCATTGGCATCAACCAAAATAACCACAACTCCAGTTGGTCGCCCGCTATGCATCAAACTGAGGTGTTCAACGCCGTATTTATCAAGATCTGAAATTAGGGCAAAACCAACAGGGTCATTGCCTGTGCGAGCTACTAAGTGAGAGCGCGAGTTTGTGCGGGTAATCCACGTTGCAACATTTGCTGCTTGCCCACCTGGGTGGCTAGAAATCTTGCTGGCAGTGTCATTGCCGTAGTTAATAGGCTCTTTGAGTTGTGAAATAACATCAAGTGCTAAATCACCGATACACAGAATTTTCTTCATGCTAGCGCCACTGCAATCTGGGCAGCCAGTAAGCAGTTTGATTTAATGATTTCAGTATTAATGGCAAGTGATTCACCTTGAGAGGCGGTGTGGAAATGCTCGAGCAAGAAAGGCGTTACTAGCTTTCCATCGATGCCTTCACTCTTTGCTCGTGCTAATCCACTAGCCAAGATTTCATCATGACGTGCTTTAGACATTTCCTTAACAACAGGATTTGCAACAACTAGCGCCTTATAGTGAGTTGAAACAGCGGTGCGAGCACGGATGATTGCTGCTACTTCGCTAGGAGAATCAACTCGGTGTTCTAGGGTGTAACCAGAATCTGTGAGGTAGAAACCAGGAAATGCATTGGTCTTATAACCAACGAGTCCGATTGCAAGTGTTTCAAGTCGCTCTAATGTTGCGTGGACATCCAGGATCGATTTAACCCCAGCGCAGATGATCGTCATATCAAGTTGGGAGAGAGCAGTTAGATCAGCTGATTCATCAAAAGATTCATTGGCACCTCTGTGCACACCACCCAAACCACCTGTTGCAAAAACATTAATTCCTGAAATAGCTGCAATATGAGCAGTAGCTGCAACGGTTGTGGCTGCAGATTTTCCTTGAGCAACAATGATTGCTAAATCTCGTATTGAAGCCTTTGCAATGTCATCACGGTTAGCGATCGCTTCTAGCTCTGCGCGCTCTAGGCCAACCAAGATCTTTCCATCTAGCAGTGCGATCGTTGCTGGAACCGCCCCTGCTTCTCGGACAATGCGTTCACATTCAAGGGCAACTTCTAGGTTAGAAGGACGTGGCAGGCCATGGCTGATAATTGTTGATTCGAGTGCAACAACAGGCTTTCCAGCCTTGAGTGCATCAGCAACTTCAGCTGAGAACTTGATCGCCTTTTCCATAGCCAAACTCTAGTGCACAGTCGTGGGAAGATATCCCCGTGCATTTGTCCCAGATAACGCCATCGATCTTTTCTTCCCTTGGCCTCGAAAGTGCAATTGATCACTTAGCCGTTGGGCAATCGCCTAAGGGCCGCGAACTTCTTTTTTTAATTGATGGCTTTGGCTTTGACACACTTGCAACGTATGCCGATGTGATGCCAACGATGTCACGCATGTTTAACCACGGATTGATTCAGACAGCATTTCCCTCAACAACTGCAACATCACTTGCAACGTTAACAACTGGAGCAATGCCGGGTGCCCATGGAATGTTGGGATACACCGTGCAAGTTCCACGAAGTGGTGGCAGATTGCTCAACGCCCTCAAGTGGGATGAACGTGTTGATCCAGAAAATTGGCAACCAATCGAAACATTGTTCCAACGAGCAACTGCTGCCGGAATTAATGTGACCCATGTTGCAGCAAAGCGTTATGAGAATTCAGGATTCACACGTGCAGTTTTCCGTGGAGCACATTACAAAGGTGCAAATGTTGTTACAGATCTCATTAGCGAAACGAAGGCCGCCCTCCAAGCAACTCCATCCTTTGTGTATTTATATGTCAATGATTTAGACACAGCTGGACACTCTGACGGTGTTGGTAGTGATAAATGGATTGCCGCTTTAAGCATGATCGATCAGATGGTTTCGGCATTAATGAAAGAGGTTCCGAGGGGAACACGTATTTGGGTAACATCAGATCACGGCATGATCAATGTTGAAGAAAAAATTGTTATTGGTCTGGACAACCCATTGATGCAAGGTGTTAGCGTTGTTGCAGGCGAACCTCGCGCCAGACATATTTATCTGGAATCTGATTCACCGCAAGCACGCGCAGAAACTGCATCTTTATGGCAAGAGTATTTGCAGGAGAAAGCACTGGTGCTCACTCGCGAAAGCGCTATTTCTGCCAATTTATTTGGCTCAGATGTCAGCCCAGATGCTTTTGATCGTATGGGTGAAGTAATTGCTATTGCTCGTGGAGGGCTTGTGTTATTAGATGCTGATCGCGTAGATAAAGAAGGTGCGATGGTTGGTCATCATGGCGCAGATAGTCAGATCGAATCTCAGGTTGGTTTACTCACAACAACACTGAGTTAAAAAATAGGGGTTACTTATCCTCTGGCTTAATGCCGAACATGATTTCATCCCAGCTAGGAACCTTTGCTCGCGCGGTAATTCCATCGCGTGAAGCCTCATCATCTGGCTCTTCACGAATGACTGCTAAGCGTGGAACCTCACGAATTTCTTCAACGATAGTGTCAATCTCTTCTTCTGTTACCTCTTTGCGAAATTCGCTATAGACATCGATCACACGACGCTCAGAGGGGTGAGAGGCTTCAGTGGGGATCAATCCTGCAGTTGGAAGCTGACGAGGTGCAGGGTCATCACCCATCATCCAACGCGCGTTCTCATCCATAGATGTGACCGTGCGCAGGGTTGCATCAAAGCTCCACTGGGCGATTCCAACGCCTGTGTTGTTTGGGTAATGAAGTTCAACAGTCCATGTGCCATCTTCTAAACGCCAGGTGTCCCAGGAAAGTTCTGATGAATCAATATTGCGTGGTGCAAGGCGAGAGATAACAACACCAAGAAGTGTTACCGCATCACGGCCACCTTCTTTGCGAATTGCAATCTGCTGGGCTTGATCAATGATGTAGATGCGCTCCGAAAGAATTGGACCAGCAAAACGTTCGATTTTTTCAATTGAAATATTATTATCACGTGCGATTTGTTCTGCGGTTTGTCCCGCACGAAGTAATCGCTGAACCTCTTTGATTGAAACAGTTGGTTCATCTGTTGCTGGCACCGACATTAGTCGCTGCTGATTAACTGTTGCACGCAATGTGTCGCTCACGCGGACGGTAAATTCATTTCCGTCATTGTCGTGCAATGAAAGATGCAGACCGTCGTCGGTCTTTCCATTTAGTCGTAGCTCAGTCACGTGCACGAGGGTAGCCGATGAGAGCCTTATAAGTGCTGAAGTAAGGCAGCGTGGCTGCACATGCCGCAATCATGAATCCCAGGGGTACCCAAAATGCAATGTCAGCTCCATAGCGATCGATAACCTGACCCGACAGTGCGCTAGAGATCGCACCGCCCAATGGCATTCCGGCAACAACCCAGGTCAATGTTTCTGTGATCTGCTCGGCAGGTACAGCGCCTTCGGCAACTCCGTATGCGTTAATTACTAAAGGCGCGATTGCAAAACCGTTAAAGAACAAAGCAACTGCCAACCACCCCAATGAATGTGTAAATAACATCGGTATTGAGAGCAAAGTCAAGGCAAATAAGAAGATGAGGAATCGAGCCGCACTTGAAAGTTTCCACTTAATAACACCATTGATGATTGCAGCTATTGCACTACCAAAGGCCCAGATAGCCAAAAGGATTCCGGACTTACTCTCTTGACCTCTTTGTTCGGCAAAGGCAACGGTGACAATTGCGATCGAGCCAAAGAATCCACCTAACAGTGTCGTGGCTAGAACCACAGCTTGCACGCGCTTATTTCGAATTACAGCTGGGTGGGGATCAACTGTGCGCTTCGGCATGGCCGGTGGCTCTGTAGATTTTTGCAGAACAAAAAGTGGAAAACCGATCAGAATAAAGATAATGCCAGAGATGATGCCAGCAGCAGGTGCGATTGTTGTGGCACAGGCTGTAACGATGATTGGTCCAAGGATGAAAACAATCTCATCCATGATTGCTTCAAAGGAGTAAGCGGTATTTACCAAATGTCTATCGTGTTCATCCTCAGCTGTGGTGGTCTTATCGGGGCTAAGAATATGTAACCAACGGCGGCGGACTAATCCTCCAGTATTAACAGACATTGATTCAGCCAGAATGATTGTTGCAAACCATGTCCACACTGGTGCTTCATTTAAAACTAAAACGGTAAATAATGAAAGACCAATGACTTTGATGGGAATAACCCGCACCAGCATTGCACTTTGACCAATACGGTCAGCCACACGTGACCAATGAGGTGTTGCAAAAGACATCACTACTGAAGCTGTTGCACTGAGCGCTCCAGCTAGTGCATAGGAATCACTCACTGCCACGACAATAAAAATAAGCGCCAGTGAATCCATTGAAATTGGCATGCGCGCAATTACGCCAGGTATAGAAAATCTCATCGCCCCAGGGGTATCAATTAAGGTTTTATATCCCGAGAACATAGGCAGAAGTCTATCTCGCAGTTAGACTAGGACTATGACTGATACGCAGCAATTGCTTGAACTTGCCCTAAAGATTGCGCGACAGGCCGGTGAATTGCTAGTCGATCGCCCAGCATCATGGGACTTAACTGTTAAATCAACTGCAATTGATATTGCAACCCAAATGGATATTGCATCAGAAAAACTAATTGTTGAAAGCATTTTATCTGCCCGCCCAGATGATGGAATTATTGGAGAAGAAGGTGCATCACGCGAAAGCAAAAGTGGTGTTACCTGGATAATTGATCCAGTTGATGGAACCGTTAATTACTTTTATGGATTACCAGGATGGGCGATCAGTATTGCCGCAAAAGATGAAAGCGGTACTTTGGTTGGGGTGGTCCATTCGCCAACAGTTAATGCCACGTGGTATGCATCAAAAGGTGGGGGAGCATTCCTTAATGATGTGAAGATTGCATGTAATGACCCCGTTGAACTCAACCGCGCACTGATTTCTACAGGTTTTGCATATGATGTTCAGGTTCGAACTGAACAGTTAAAGATTGTTAATGCACTTTTGCCTCAGATTCGAGATCTTCGTCGGATTGGATCTGCAGCTGCCGATATCTGCCATGTGGCAACGGGGATGGTTGATGGGTACTTCGAAACTGGATTATTTGAGTGGGATTTAGCCGCCGCAGAGCTAATCGCCCGGGAAGCAGGAGCGACGGTGACCACCCGTCCTTGGCATGGGCTCACGCTGACTGTGGCCGCTGGGCCTCACCTTTTTGCCGCTCTGAACGCTCAGATCCCCGAGTGATCTAGCCCCCTTCCACCGATTTACGCTCAGGCCATCCTCTGTGGCACAATACGCAGTCTGCACCGCCAAAGCGTGTGCTTAATAGAAATGACAAAAGGATCCGAATATGAACATTCT
>JBILAD010000025.1:0-11426 GCA_044354355.1 Candidatus Planktophila sp.
CGATCCAGCGAATGAAATTATGGAAATCTTCTGCACGATTTTCAGCGCCAGTTTTTCCTTCCCACAATCCGCCATCTGTCTCGCGCAGATCAGCATCAATTTCAACATCTAACCCAGTCAGATCAGCAAGAGCTTGGGCGGTATTGCGAGCACGCCCTAAGTCGCTAGAAATAATTGCAGTCGGATTCATTCCGGCAAGAATTTGCGCAGCATGCTGTGCTTGGAAAATTCCAACTTCATTTAAATCAATATCTGAATGTCCCTGAAAACGATTAACGACATTCCAATCTGTTTGGCCATGTCGCCATAAAACAACTCTGTTAGCGGCCATTAACTGCAGCCTCCTTCACAGCCTCCAACTCGATTGTTGGGCAGTCATTCCATAAGCGATCTAACATGTAGTACTTACGAAGCTCTGCGCTTTGCACATGCACCACTAAATCTGAGTAATCAAGCAAAATCCATTCAGCGCCATGCTCGCGGCGAATTGGCTTATCCCCTGCTGCTGCAAGCTTGCGTTCTACCTCATCTGCAATGGAATCAACCTGTGCTTCGTTTTGTCCGGTCACGATTAAAAAGACTTCGCTAAGAACTAATTGTTCAGAAAGGTCGAGGGCAACAACATCTACGGCAATCTTGTCGATGGCTGCATGTGCAGCGATCTGAGTAATCTCATGGGTTCTTTTGCTAATTGTCATAGAGGTTATTCTCTCGTATAAATGCAGCTACTGATGACGAAACATCTGCGCTCAAACCTTCGCGAATTGTGGTCGCTGCCACTGGCAAAGCCCCAATATCTATTCCATTGCCAACATAACCAGGACGTGAAATAACAACAAATTCGACCATTGTTCGCAGCTCTTCAATACGGTGCCATTGATCTAGTTTGTCTGCCGCATCCTGCCCAATGATCAGAACAATTAAATCATCAGGATAATTTTGAGCAACCGCTTCAACTGTATCAATGGCATAGCTGGGACCAGTTCTTAGCACTTCAATGGGATTGACCTGGACCTTGCTTGCAACATCTACAGGTAAATCAGAAAGTGCCAGCTGACACATCGCACGTCGTTGTTGGGCAGAAGCATGAGGTGCTTGACTACGAAGAAGTGGTTCTCCGGCTGGGACTACTAGTAATTGATCAACAATTTTTCTTTCAATCAATTGGGTAATTACATGCAAATGACCCACATGAATTGGGTCAAATGTTCCGCCGTAAATACCTACTCGGGACAAATTAGTCTCGGTCTAGGCGAAGTACTAAATAAAGAAGTGCGACAAAAACTACAAATGCAAAAACACCAAAAGCAAGTGGTGATGCTGGAAGTTCGCGCTGAATTTCTGATGCAAGATTGATCATGGGTGAAATACTACTACTTACCTGAAAGAAGCTCTTTAAACTTCGCCTCATCGATGACTGGCACGCCTAATTCCTGTGCTTTAGCTAACTTAGAACCTGGGTCAGATCCGACTAAAACGTAATCTGTTTTCTTGGACACTGCAGATGCCGCTTTTCCGCCATGGGCGGTGATTGTTTCTGAAATTCCATCACGGCTAAAAGATTCCAATCCACCTGTAACAACAAGGGTCAATCCCGCCAAAGTCTGAGGCAGTACTTCTGTTGGCTCATTAACCATTCGCACACCAGCAGCGCTCCACTTCTTAATGATCTCTTGGTGCCATTCCACACTGAACCACTCAACAATTGAATCGGCAATAATTTGGCCAACACCATCAACATCAGCTAGTTCTTCTGCCTTTGCCTTTGAAATTGCATCAATCGAACCCAGCGCAGCTGCCAACCCTTGCGCAGCCGTTGGGCCAACGTGTCGAATAGATAGTGCAACCAATGTTCGCCATAGCGGTCTGGTCTTTGCCTCATTCAGCGCGGCCAGAAGTTTTTCAACATTTGCACCAGGTGTTCCATCTTTCTTGGTGAAAAATGCAGAGGTAACAAGTTTGTCAGCTGTGACATCAAATAGATCTGATTCATCGGTGATTATCTGTGATTCCAGCAGAGCAACAGCTGCTTCATAGCCCAACACATCTATATCAAGAGCTGCTCTGGAGCCGATGTAATAAATTCGCTCACGCAACTGCGCCGGACAGGATTGTGTATTAGGGCACCGGATATCAACATCGCCTTCGGTCATAGCGCGCAGTTCTGATCCACATTCTGGGCAATGCGTGGGCATGACAAAAGCAGTTTCTTTTCCGGTTCGCTTATCAAGCACAGGACCTAATACTTCAGGAATGACATCACCGGCTTTTCGAATAACAACGATGTCACCAATTAAGACACCCTTGCGAACAATCTCTTCAGCATTATGCAAGGTTGCATTTGTAACAGTTGAGCCAGCAACTTTGACTGGTTCCATAAATGCAAAGGGTGTGACACGCCCTGTGCGGCCAACGCTTACCTTGATATCTAATAACTTTGTTGTTACCTCTTCAGGTGGATATTTAAAGGCAATAGCCCACTTTGGGGCGCGAGATGTGAAGCCCAGCTGTTGCTGCTGTGACAATGAATCAACCTTGATTACTACCCCATCAATTTCATGCTCAACATCGTGGCGATGATCCTCATAATATTGAATGAATTCTTCAACTTCTTTGCGGGTGCCACACACCTTAAATCGATCACTGGTTGGCAGCCCAAGCTTCTTTAACTCGCCATAGGCACCGCTTTGAGAATCAAAGGAAATGCCTTCCTTTGCTCCAACACCGTGCACAACAACAGATAGCGGACGCCCTGCAGTTACTCGTGGATCTTTTTGTCGTAGTGATCCAGCAGCTCCATTTCGGGGATTAGCAAATAACTGTTTACCTGATTCTTCTAAAGAATCATTGAGTTCATTAAAGGCTGCGATAGGAAAGAAGACTTCTCCGCGAATTTCAATCAGTGACGGTAACGTGCTTGCCTTTAAGGTGTGAGGCAGATTCTTAATTGTCTTGACATTCAACGTTACATCTTCGCCAGTCACACCATTGCCTCGTGTTAAACCACGAACTAGTTGCCCATTTTCATAGGTTAAGTTAATTGCTAAGCCATCAACTTTTACCTCGCACAAATACTGCGGTGCTGAAATCTCTTTTTCAACTCGATCAAACCAGGTAGCAAGTTCTGTAAGATCAAAAACGTTATCAAGGCTCATCATTTTTTCAATGTGATTGCGTTGTTCAAACTGCGTAGAAAATCCTCCCCCCACATGCTGAGTTGGTGAATCTGCTTCACGTAGCTCTGGATTCTTATCTTCTAGCACCTGCAACCTGCGCAACAATTCATCAAACTGCGCATCTGTAATTGTTGGTTGATCTAAAACATAATATTTAAACTGATGATCCCGAATCTCATTGATTAGCTCGGTCATCTGGTGACGGGCGTTTGCGCTCATTCAGTCTCACTGATTGTTGCAGAACCAACGACGCGATCACCATCGTAGATAACCATTGCTTGCCCTGTTGCTAATCCCAGCAAAGGCTCTTCAAGGGTGGCAACAAGCAAAGTTCCATCAAAGTAATAAGTACAAGGCAGCGCTGCACCATGGGCTCTTATCTGCACAAAACCCTGCTGAACTTGCTCAGTTACCGCCGGACCACACCACACAGGGCGCTCTCCGCGCATTGTGGTGATCGCCAAATCTTCACGTGCACCAACAACAACGGTGTTTGTAACTGGTTCAATCTTCAAAACAAAGCGTGGTGAGCCATCTGCTGTTGGAACAGTTAAGCCCAAACCTTTGCGCTGTCCGATTGTGTATGTGTAGGCACCTTTGTGCTCACCAATTTTTTTGCCATCTTGATCGACAATCGGTCCTACTTCACTACCTAAACGATCGCGCAACCAGCCGGCATTATCTCCCGATGGAACAAAGCAGATGTCATGACTATCTGGCTTTTGCGCAACAGCCAAGCCCCGGTTTTCTGCCTCGATACGAATATCAACTTTAGTTGTGTCCCCCAGTGGAAATATTGCTCCCTGGATTTGCTCGATGGTCAATACCGATAAAACATAGGACTGATCTTTGGAGTGATCTACCGCGCGATGCAAAGTCTTTCCTTTTTCACCAATCTCAGTTCTGGCATAGTGACCTGTAACAACACCATCAAATCCCATAGCTCGTGCGCGATCAAGAACTGCTGCAAACTTAATCTTTTCATTACAACGCAAGCAAGGATTAGGGGTTCTGCCAGCGGCATACTCTGCTAAGAAATCTTCAACGACACCATCGTGAAACTCTTCGGCCATGTCCCAAATATAAAAAGGAATACCGATGACATCTGCTGCGCGCCGTGCATCATGAGAATCTTCAATTGTGCAACACCCACGTGCACCTGAACGATATTTCTGTGGGTTTGCAGCAAGAGCTAAGTGCACGCCAATTACTTCATGACCAGCCTCTACTGCGCGAGCAGCAGCCACTGCAGAATCAACTCCACCGCTCATTGCTGCAATTAGTTTCATTTGTTGGCCGCCCGTCCTCGGCTAATTACATCGGGCAATACTGACAAAACGAAATCAACATCGCCTTGCGTAGATGTGGAGCCAAATGAGAAGCGTAGAGAGGATTGGGCTGTCTCTTCTGTGTGGCCCATAGCAAGAAGGACATGGCTTGCCTCATGCACGCCAGCGCTACACGCCGATCCAGTAGATGCAGAAACATGTGCACCATCTAAAAGCAATAACAAGGTGTCACTTTGTGTCCCCGGAAATGTCACATTAACGATTCCTGGCAAGCGATCACTTTTTTCACCATTTATATACGCATCTGGAATCAATCTCTTAACTCCAGAGATAAAAGAATCCCTTAACGCCGCAATTTTCTCTGCATCGTATGAATCATTAGCTGCCGTTGCAAAGGCAACGATGCTTGGTGCGTTTAATGTTCCGCTACGGATTTCTCGCTCTTGACCACCGCCATGGAGCAAAGCAGGAATTTCAAATGCACGGCGCAAAATAAGGGCACCTATTCCAAGAGGTCCACCAACTTTGTGTGCACTTAGTGTCAACGCTGTAACACCACAACTCTTATAAGAAAGATGAGTCTTGGTGAAACTTTGAACTGCATCTGTGTGAACAGGAATATCTCCTGCAATGGTGACAATTTCTTGAATGGGTTGCAAGACGCCGGTTTCATTGTTGGAGTGCATAATTGAAATAACGGCAATCTCAGAACCGCGCTGTGAAACAAGGTTGCTAAGAAAATCTAAATCAACACCACCATCTGAACTCACCGGAACTTCAATTACCTCTGCGCCCTCATGAGTCTTCAACCACTGAGCAGGATCCAAAATTGCATGGTGTTCTATGGAAGAGATTACGACAACATTCTTGCCGTACTTCTTGCCATTCCAGAACAAACCCTTCAGGGCAATGTTGTTTGCCTCGGTGCCAGATGCTGTGAAAATAACTTCAGATGCTAAACAATCAATCCTTTGTGCAATTACTTCACGGGCATCTTCTAATGTTTTGCGTGTTGCACGGCCATGAGTATGCAGGCTTGAGGGATTACCTAGTTGTTGTAATTGATCTGACATAGCCAAAAAAGCGGCAGGCGACATTGGGGTCGTTGCGGCATGGTCTACGTAGATCGAAGGCACGGGCCTAAGTCTATGACTTGTGGGCTTTGATGCCTTCCGTTGCCTTTGGCAGCACAGCAAATAGATCGCCCACTACGCCAAAATCTGCAATTTCAAACAGCGGCGCTTCAGGGTCCTTGTTGACTACAACGATTGTCTTACTGGTCTGCATGCCGGCGCGGTGTTGAATCGCACCTGAAATTCCATTTGCAACATAGAGCTGCGGACTAACAGTCTTGCCAGTCTGGCCAACTTGGTAAGAGTGTGGATACCAACCTGCATCAGTTGCAGCGCGAGATGCACCCACTGCAGCACCCAATACATCAGCAAAGTTTTCAACAGCGCTGAAATCTCCATTTGTGCCACGTCCACCTGAAACAACAATGTTTGCTTCAGTTAACTCAGGGCGACCGCCTTGCACAGGAGGTTGTGATGATGTGACTGTTGCTTTCTTTGAAGCATCAGAGATAGAAAACGAGAGCGTTTCAACACTAGGTGTCGATTCGGTTGTGTCTGCATCAACTGAATTTGGACGCACAGTAATAATTGGTGTGCCATGTGAAACCTTTGAATGCACCGTCGTTGAACCACCAAATACCAACTGCGTTGCAGTGATATCTGCTGAAACATCCACGGCATCAGTAATGATTCCAGAACGAGATTTAACTGCAGTGCGCGCAGCAACTTCCTTACCAAATGCATGCGATGCAACTAGTACAGCAGCTGGTGATTGCGCAGCAATAATCTGTGCCAAAACATCAGCAACCGCTGCAACGCCATTTGCTGCAAAAGCATCTGATTCAACAACAATTATTTTTGCAATAGGGCCGCGGTTTATCGCTGCCGCATACGTTGATCCTTGTCCAACAGGTGCTAGTACAACTGCTGTTACCTCGCCAATGCGAGCACCAGCTGTTGCTAATTCAGCGTTTGTCTTTGTTGCCTTTGCACCGACAAAGTCAGCCAGAATCAATACTGTGCTCATATCAACTTCTTTTCTGCTAGGAATGAAACCAGTTGTTCTCCGCCGGTTCCATCATCTGTGACTTTAATTCCTGCTGCGCGTGCTGGACGTGGTGTTGCATCGGCAACTAATGACCAGGCACCCTCTGCCGAAACACCAACAGCAGCTAAATCTCTACTTTCAATTGTCTTTTTCTTTGCTGCCATGATTCCCTTAAATGATGGGTAGCGCGGCTCGTTAATCTTTTCTACGACAGAAATAACGCAAGGGAACTGCGCATGCATCTGGTCAACACCTGCTTCTGTTACTCGAGTAATTGAAACCTTACCTGCGCCAGGATCGACTTCAACTTTTGATGCAAATGTAAGTTGAGCCGCATTTAAACGTTCGGCTAACATCGCTGGCACAACACTCATGCGCGCATCAGTTGATTCTGTTCCACAAATAACTAGATCAAAGCCACCCTTTTGAATAACAGCTGCAAGCACTGCTGATGTTGCGAGCGCATCTGCACCTGCCAGCTGTGGATCTGTCACCAAGATCGCATCATTAACACCCATAGATAATGCTTTACGAACCGCTTCAGTTGCGCGTTCTGGTCCCATTGAAATTACCGTAACGGTGTTGCTGCTACCTTCTTCATTTCCACCATGTGCTTCTACAATTCGAAGCGCTTCTTCAACGGCGTATTCATCAAGGTCGTTAAGAACAGCATCAACATTTTCACGATCAAGAATTCCATTGACCATTTTCTTTTCGGCCCATGAGTCAGGGACCTGCTTTACGCACACGGCAATCTTCATGGGGCAAATGTTACTGGTCAGTAACCCTAAATGGCTACACAATCACAGTGGAATCAGCCCTCCTTTTGAGCCTAATCAGGGCAGGATGTCGCCCATGCTTCCTGCAGATCCCCGCACCCTTGGCTCTACCGTCACCTCTGGTGGAACCAACTTTGCAATCTGGAGTAATGCCGCAGATGCTATAGAGCTATGCCTGTTTAATGAGGTCAACGGCAAGATGGTTGAAACCCGCTTTGCTATGGCCCATCGAAATGGCCCAATCTGGCATGGGTATTTAGCAGGAGTGCGCGCTGGCCAGCGCTACGGCTATCGCGTTTATGGTCCTTGGCTTCCAGAACATGGTGTTCGCTTTAATGCAGCAAAGCTACTGCTTGATCCTTATGCCCACGTTATTGTTGGTGATGTTACTTATTCACCTGAAATCTATGGGCACGTTGCTACCGATGCATATGGCGCAGGTGATTTAAATGAACGCGACACAAGAGATAGTGCAGGCAAAGTTTCCTACTCTGTTGTTACAGATCATGGTCCTCGTGAAATCGCTCGTCCATTGGTTCCGTGGGCAAAAACAGTAATTTATGAAGCACATGTAAAGGGCTTAACAGCGTTTAATAATGAGATTCCTGAAAATCAACGTGGCACATATAAAGCGTTGGGCCATCCCAGCACCATTGCACATTTGCAATCTATTGGTGTGACAGCACTTGAGTTACTACCAATTGCTCAATCAATGACTGAGCCAACAATTTATAGTCGTGGTCGGATTAATCATTGGGGCTATAACTCACTGTTATTTACTGCGCCACATCGCGCCTATGCCAGCACCGATGACCCCATCACTGAATTGCAATGGGCTGTTGATCAACTCCACGCAGCTGGGATCGAAGTGATCATGGATGTTGTCTATAACCACACCGCAGAAGGTGGCGTAGGTGGCCCAACACTGTCCTATAGAGGAATCGATAATCACGCCTACTATCGCCAAGACTCAAGTGGAAATTATGTCGATGTGACAGGTTGCGGAAACACCTTTGCAGCAAGCAAGCCACACTCTGTTCGACAGATTGTTGATTCACTTCGTTGGTGGATTGAAGTAATTGGCATTGATGGTTTTCGCTTTGATTTAACTACTGCCCTTTACACAAGTGATAGCGCATTTAACTCATCACTCATGGCAGCAATCGGTGCTGATTCGGTGCTGCGTAACTTCAAAATGATTGCCGAACCCTGGGATATATCCCGATACTCATTAGGCGATTTCCCACATCCATGGCGTGAATGGAACGATGCTTATCGTGACTCTGTTCGGCAGTTTTGGCTGGGCGATCTAGAACGTGGTTTTGGAGAGGGTGTTTCAGATATTGCTGCAAGTATTAGTGGTTCTAGCAACGTGTTCCACTATCGCGGTCCCACATCATCGATTAACTTTGTAGCTGCCCACGACGGTTTCACGATCCATGACATGGTTACCTATAACCACAAGCACAACGAAGCCAACCTTGAGAACAACAAAGATGGCAATGATTCAAATCGCTCGTGGAATGTTGGGCACGAAGGTGAATCTTCAGATGCTGGAATCAACGAGATTCGAAATCGCATCAAGAAATCATTGCTTGCAACCTTGATGCTCTCATCTGGTGTTCCGATGCTCAATATGGGAGATGAAGTAAGTAGAAGCCAAAACGGTTCTAACAATGGCTATTCATTACCAATCACCCACAGCCAAGAGAACACAGAATCATTTAATGGTGGATGGGCATTGCCGTGGCAACTAGATGATGAGCAAGCAGATATTTTGGCTGCAGTGAAATCTCTGGCACAGATTCGAGCAACCTACTTAGCTGATGTTGCCTCAGAGTTTTTCACAGGCGCAGTTGATGAAGGCACAAAACGTAAAGATATTGCTTGGTTTTCACTCGGTGGAAATGAAATGAGTGATGATCATTGGCGCGATGAAGAAAAGCGCAGCATCACTGTTTTTGTTGAAGCAGATCCAACTAAAGGTTTATTGCTCATGCTTAACTCATCACGCGAGGTAACAACATTCACCTTGCCGGATGAAAGTTGGGGTGAAACTTTTAGATGCATATTTGATGCCTCTCAGAAAGTGGCAACATATGAACCGGTGATTGCAGCACCTTCATCAAAGGTTGAGGTTGCAGAACACAGCGTGCTTGTTTGGCTTGTCTCACGTACTAGATAGTAAGTATGTAGGCGCAGTAATATCTGCACGTGCTCGCAATCATCGCTCCTGGACAAGGCTCACAAACACCAGGAATGTTCAATAGTTGGATTCAAGATCCAGCGCTAAAAGAGCTACTAGTTTCTTGGTCAGATTCCATTGGACTAGATCTATTACATCTTGGAACAGTTGCCGATGCTGAAGAAATTAAAGACACCGCAAATGCCCAACCTTTAATTGTTGCCGCATCATTGCTCGGAGCTCATGCATTAGGAATCAAAAATTGTGCTCTCACATCGGGTCATTCAGTGGGAGAAATAGCAGCCGCTGCTTTATCAGGTGCAATAACCCACAGTGATGCACTCACACTTGTTCGCACGCGCGGAATTGAAATGGCCAAAGCTGCAGCCGCCTCACCATCTGGGATGTCAGCAGTACTCGGTGGAGATCGCACCGAAGTCTTAGCTGCAATTAGCGCACTTAACTTAGTTGCGGCAAATGACAATGGCGCGGGACAAATTGTTGCCGCTGGTCAATTACAAGCCCTTGCAACGTTGGGTGAGAATCCCCCAGCAGGTGCTCGAGTTCGCGCATTAGCTGTTGCAGGAGCATTTCACACACAATTTATGCAACCGGCAGTTGAGCCTCTTCGCGCTTTGGCATCGACTATCTCAACTCATCCTGTGCTGATTCAAGTTGTTTCTAACAAAGATGGACAGGTCATCACAGATGGCTCAGAGGTCCTGACCCGAATTGTTAATCAGATTGCCAACCCAGTGCGCTGGGATTTGTGTATGGAGACTTTGAAATCACTCGGTGTTACGGGTGTCATTGAACTACCGCCGGCCGGAACTCTGGTTGGCTTACTCAAGCGCGCAGCAAGTGAAATTGAAACATTTGCTCTAAAAAGCGCAGATGATTTACAAGCAGCACGAGAGTTCGCAGGAAGGCACGCATGAGCATCACAGTTGCACCTACCGGACACAGCAGAATTTTATCTGTTGGCACATACCGTCCGAAGCGTGTTGTCCCAAACTCAGAGATCGTAGATCGCATTGATTCAACTGATGAGTGGATTGTGCAGCGCACAGGAATTGAATCACGTCGCTTTGCTGGTGATGATGAAACCGTTATATCAATGGCAAAAGCTGCCTGTGAGATGGCATTACAGCGAGCTAAGTTAAGTATTGAAGATATAGACACAGTCATTCTTTCAACGATTTCATATCCCTTCCAGGCACCTAGTGCTGCAACTGAGTTAATCAATGAATTGGGCAATCCAAAAGCTGCTGCTTTTGATATCAGTGCAGCCTGTGCTGGTTTTTGCTATGGCGTTGGGATGGCAAGTGATTTAGTTCGTTCAGGAACATCAAAGAATGTGTTGGTAATTGGTGTTGAAAAGTTGTCTGACTACACAGATCCAGATGATCGCGCAACCGCTTTCATATTTGCAGATGGTGCCGGCGCAGTTGTGATTGGCCCAAGTGATCAGCCTCGTATTGGCAAGACAATTTGGGGATCTGATGCTGATTCACGCGATGCAATCACTTTGACTCCATCTTTTCTAGACTTTAAGAAAAACCCAGATAAAGGTGTTGGCGAACTTGGCTGGCCAAATATCGAACAGCAAGGACAAGTTGTTTTCCGTTGGGCTGTTTATTCAATGAGCAAAGTTGGCTTGCAGGCACTTGAAGCTGCAGGAGTAAGTGTTGATGAACTTGGCGCATTTATTCCACACCAAGCAAATATTCGGATCATTGAAACTATGGCAAAGGAAATGAAGATTCCGGATTCTGTGTTGATTGCAGATGACATCCGCACAAATGGAAATACTTCTGCCGCATCAATTCCTTTGGCGATGGATCGAATATTAGAAGAGCATCCAGAATTACACGGA
>JBILAD010000026.1:0-11422 GCA_044354355.1 Candidatus Planktophila sp.
AAAACCCCTATTTGGCCAGATTTAAAGCCTCTCGGATCACATTTCCAACGCTTTCAACCTCCACCAGAAAGCCATCATGGCCAAATGGACTACTTATGGTCACTAATGGGGCTGCAGCAGGGGCTAATTCAGCGATTTCAGCCTGTAGGCGGGGTGGAAAGAGTCGATCTGTATCAATCGAGACTGCAACCACTGGAACCTTGATTGTGGCCAAAGCTGCCGCAACTCCCCCTCGCTCACGACCTATGTCATGGCTATTCATCGCCTCTGTCAGGGCGATGTAGGTGTTGGCATCAAAGCGCTTAGCTAACTTGTCTGCCTGATGATCCAAATATGACTCAACGGCAAAGCGTCCGGTCTCATCGCCTTGTAGCTGTCGACCAAAGCGAATATCCATTTCAGCTTCTGTTCGATATGTCAGGTGGGCAATGCGACGAGCAATACCCATACCTTCATCCGGACCTACTTCTTGCTCGTAATAATCTCCACCGTTGAAATGTGGATCAGATTTAATTGCTCTGACTTGAATTGAAGCTGTTCCAATTTGATCTCCCGTTGCAACAGCAGATGATCCGATGGTGCAGATAGCACCCACCCGATCTGGTAATTGCACCGCCCACTCCAATGCGCGCATTCCACCAAGTGATGGACCAACAGCTAACAAATACTTTTTAATTCCAATTGCATCTGTAAAGGCAACCTCTGCTGCAACCATGTCTCTGATTGTTACTGCAGGAAACCTTGAACCCCAACGCTTGCCATCAGGTGCAATTGAAGATGGACCAGTAGAGCCCTGACAGCCACCAATCACATTGGGACAGACAACAAAGTACTTGTCTGTATCAAATGGCAAACCCGGACCCACCATTGATGGCCACCAACCAGGAACATCAGACCAACCGGTCATCGCATGGTTTACTAAAATCGCATTATCTTTGGCAGGATTTAATGTGCCCCATGTTTGATATGCAATGGTGACATTGGGAAGTGTCTCGCCATTTTCAAGAAGCAAGTATCCAATCGAGATGAACTTTCGCTCACCCGGATCATGTGTTTCTAACCAGGCACCTGTTACGACCATGAAATAAATTCCTACCTAAGCGCTTGCCGCCAGAGCGACCTGTTCGTCACCCGGAGCACCCCGCCGCGGTGGAGGGTTGCCGCCTACTAAGCCGGGGCTAATACGTAGGACTCGTGAACGCTGTAATTCTAGCCACTACCCTTCAAAAATCCCAGCCGTCACTTTGGGATGTAGCTCAAGACGCATTGCAGCAAATGCAGCAGCGGGCCAGCCTGATCCAAAGACTCTGCGCAGCAAAATGGTCAAGGCGTACTTGGGATCATCAACTGTTGCTCTATCTAAGGCACGGTATGCAAGTTCATTATCACCACGCTCATATGCCAAGGTGGCAAAGAGGCATGCAACAGGTGCGACAAAGTTATCTGGTGCAATGCGCAGAAGATAGAGCCACATGTTCCAGTAGTTATCAAAAGTTTCTGCGTTGTGGGTGCCCATTGCAAAATCACGAACCTGGATATCTGAGAGGCGACCTAACACCTGTGACATAAGTTCGATATCGCAGTTATATCCACGGTCTGAAAACTGCATGGATAAGTCAATAACCGCTGTTGCCCCATCTCGTTGCAGCAGATTTAGATCTGGGCTATCAACTGGCACAGCAAAGGTATTGACGCTTTCTATGAATTCGTGATCTGTGGCAAGTGCGAGAGCTGTGATGCTTACATAGATATTTTCAGTAGTCATGGATCCTTATCCTTTGAATGTAGTAGATGCTTTAACGATGGTGATTAATGCGATAGAAACTTTCTTCACACTGCCGGTAACTGCTCGAGCAGCAGCGTTATGTGTGTAGGTGCCATTCCAGGTTGTAAGAAGTGAGACTTGATAGGTACCGGGCTGCTTATAGGTGTGAAGAATTGTGCCGTCCGGATATGGAGCGCCATTTTCAGTAGTGGCATAAACGCTGCCATCACCAAAGCGCCAGATAAATGATGGTCGAAGTGCCACATCTACAACTTCACCGATGATGTCGACTCGACTGTGAAAAAGTGTTGGTAAGTCACACCAGAAATAGACTGGAACATTGACCAACGGTTCAAATTCAGGTTGATAGGCAACACCTGCGGTTGGAACCAGCTTGGTTAAACGATCACTGAGATTTACCTTTGTGACAGCTTTCTTAACTCGTGGCTTATAGGTGCGCTTTACTGTTGGCTTCTTAACAACCGGTTTAGATGTTGCTGTGGGTGGAAAAAACAAAGGCACCGCTGTGGCTTTAGGTGTTGCTGTGACCGTGCCCCTTTTAGGAGCCTGGGTAATGCGTTTCTTGACAGTTGTCTTGCCCTTACGGGCTTCAATAATGATTTGATTCTCATCGGTATACACATTGATACAGGCAGTTTCCTGGCAAAGATCAGCAGCAAAAACTGGCGTGATGCCAACACACACAAGAGCCAAACTCAGAATTATTCTCACCATGTGCGGCACCATAAATTGCAGCTACGACCGGAATGCAACCCACTGGGCTAACTGTGGATAGATGTGACAGGCTAGGAACATGGCAGCGCGAGATGGTGATGGATGGGTTGAATGCGCCTGTGGCAATAAGCACTGGGGTCTTAACGGCGCTGCTGGAATATTGATTCTTCGCAAGAATGAAATCTTGTTACAGCACCGCGCCCCTTGGGTGCATAACGGTGACACCTGGGGAATCCCGGGTGGTGCACGTGATTCTCATGAAAGCACGATTGAAGGTGCCTTCCGGGAAGCGGTTGAAGAAACCGGAATCGACACCACGCTACTCACACCACTCCACACTTTTTGCGATGATCACGGATCCTGGAAATATGAAACAGTTATTGCACGTGCAGAAGAGGGATTAGTAGCCCATGAAGTAAATGACGAGTCCCATGAAGTCAGATGGGTTCACATCGATGAGGTCGCCCACATGGCCCTGCATCCGAGTTTTGCTAAATCTTGGCCAGAGTTAAAGGAACTGCTTAATAACTTTGTCGGCCCACGTTAACTCTGATTCATTGCTGTGTGCCACAACAACAACGCTTACTCCATCATCTGCTAACTTCTGTAATAGTTCAATAATTCTTCTCCGGCTGCCAACATCTTGGGCGGCCAGTGGCTCATCTAGAAGAAGTACCGGAGTATTTTGTGCAATGGCGGTAGCAATCGAAACTCTTTGAGCCTCTCCCCCAGACAAAGTTGTCACTTGTCGATTAGCCAGCGTTGTTAAATCAAGTGCCTGCATTACCGCCTCTGCTGGCCCCGCCATTTCAATGACCTGCTGGACCGTAAAGCCCAAGGTGTACTTCTGATTTTGGATAGCAACTGCGCGAATTCGAGCCAATTGCAAGGGCGATGTCAGTATGGGATGGAGCTCATCGATTGTGATTGTGCCCTTACTTGGGGCTATTTCCCCAGCAATAGCAGCTAGCAACGTTGATTTACCACAGCCATTAGGGCCAACAATTGCTGTTATTGAACCAGCAGGGATTTGTTCGCTGTAATCATAAATTATCTCTCGTCCATCCCGAACGATGGTGATCTCATTGATAGTAATCATTGAGTTTTCCAAACATTGTTTTTCACAGTAACCAGTGCAATCAATACAGGTGCACCTATCAGTGAAGTAACAAGACCGATTGGTAGCTCACTTGGTTGAGCAATGCTCCTAGAAAGCGTGTCTGCCACTACAACTAATAACGCCCCGATGATTGCAGTGTGAACAATCAAATTACGATGAATAGGACCATAAACAAACCGAGCGATGTGTGGGGCTGCAAGGCCGATAAATGCAATCGAACCAACGGTGCTCACCGCCCCACCTGCAAGTACTGACAAAGCAACTAGTGCAATGAACCGAACACGACCAACATCAATACCTAAGTGAAAAGCTGTTGCATCCCCTAATGAAAGTCGATCAAGTGAAGGTGAAATCCTCCAGGCAATGACCCCGCCAATAACTGCTGTGATAGCAATGCCAATCAGATTCTCTTGTGTGATCAAGGCAAGGGAGCCAAAGTTCCAAAAAGAAATAGAGCGAGCATCAGCCCTTGTCACCATTGCCGATAAAAGTCCAACAACTGCTGTGAGGGTGGCAGATACTGCAATTCCCACAATAATTAATGCAAATGATGAAAGCTGTGATCGAAGATTTGCTAACTTAAATGTCAAAGCGGTTGCACCCAACGCCCCCAGCGCTCCACATGCAATTGCGCCCACAGAACCGACTTGCACTAAGCCGGTTAAGACCGCCACAACTGTGCCAAGGGCCGCACCTGCTGTTGTTCCTAAGATCGATGGTTCAGCTAATGCGTTATTGCAGGCACCTTGTGCCATTAATCCTGCAAGTGCCAGGCAAGCACCAACAAGTAGTGCTGCTGTTACCCGTGGAATACGAATCTGCCACAAAATCTCATTGCTACCTGGCGCAAAAAGTGCTGACCAGAAGTTGTCTATCGGTGCGGTGCCAACATAGATCGCAACACATGTCGCAATAACCAGAGCAATCCCAGGGGCTACTTTCTTCACTTGCCTACCGCACTTACTTTTTTGCCCAAGGCAATTAATAGCGATGGTGTGCGGGGACCAAATGAAAGAAGTAGCGAATCATCAACATCGATAATTGCGTGATTCTTGCCAGCATTTGTCTGTGCCACACCAGGTAGCTTCAACAAGCCTGACACCCCACCCACAGATTCCAATCCTTTACTCATAACAAGAATGACATCAGGATTAAGTGTTGCAAGGCTTTCGGCGGTCATCGTATTAAAGGGACGTGGCAAAGATGCAGCCCCCACATCAATTGCACCAATTGCTGAAATTAATGAGTCCGCACCAGATCCTGGTCCACCCACTAAATAAATAGATGAGGTTCCGCGAAGATAGAGAAAAGCAATTCGGGTTTTGGTTGTAAGAGTCGATCTTTGAATCGCAGATGCGATGGCGGCGTTTAGCAGAGCGCCTTGTTGCGGTGCACCAATTGCAGCTGCAACTGCTGCAACCTTTACGGAAATATCTGCAAGAGTCCAACTCTCAGGTGTTTGGACAACTTTTATACCCGCACTTTTTATCTGCTCTATTGCAACCTTAGGTCCAGTAGATGCATCAATTATTACGAGATCTGGCTTTAGAGCAATCACCTCTTCGGGTAAGACTTGGTGACCAGATGTTGCCAGTGGAACATCCTCAAGTGCTTTTTCAGTACTTGAAATATCGCGTCCAACAATTATTGATTTCGCATTCAGTGAGTTCATGATCTCTGCAACACCGTTAGCCAGAACCACAACTCTAGAAACTGAGAATGAAGTGGGTGAATCTATTGAGATGGCAGACACATCATCTTGGGAGATTGTGTTGCTATGTGAGATTTGTGAAGTGGCGCACCCCGACAATAGAAATGCCAGTGCAATTATGCATAATTTCTTCACGGCCCCTAGTGTGCCAAAGCTTTGAGCGACATGTTGTCGAGTCCTGTCGGATAAGCAGCTAGAGCAAGAGATTTAGAGTGTGGCCCATGAAGAAACTCCTTTTCATCCTGATCGCACTACTTCCTGTTGCGATCAGCCCTGCTGCACATGCTGCAGAAGTAAAGGGAGCACAAGGTCAGATCTTAAAAGTTTCAGCAACTACAGCCAAGAGCGGATCGATGATCACAGTTAGTGGCAGCCGTTTTGATGAAACTGTTGGGATCTATCTTGCATTTTGTGTAGTGCCGAAGAAAGGAACTGCCCCAACACCATGTGGTGGTGGCATCAATAAGGCAGGAACCGGTGAAGCATCATTCTGGATTTCATCTAACCCTCCCCCTTATGCAATTGGCTTAACTGAGGAGTTCCTACCTGGTGGTCGATTCACACACACAGTAAAGGTGTCAAAGAAGATTGGAAAGTTTGATTGCACAAAAGTCAAATGCGCAATCACGGTCCGTGCAGATCATTTACGCAGTAATGATAGAAGTTACGACATGTTTATTCCGGTAAAAATCAAATGAGGAGAAAAATGAAGAAGATAGTTGTTGTGTTGGCTCTGGCAGCATCTGTGCTGATGCCATCTAGTGCACAGGCGGCAGAAACAAAGTTTACGGGAGCACCACTTACTAACTTAGATTCACAAGGTGCAACGATCAACATCATGCTTCTTGGTGTTCCTGCTAGAGGTGGTCTCTATATCCAGCAGTGCGTTGAAACGGCTGCTGGTGCTAGGCCATCCCTGTGCAATAACGCAGTCCAACTTTGGATTTCTAATGCTCGCGGTGCATCCTTTCTGCCCACAGATGTCATTAAGTTCAAACCAGCTGGCAGCTATCTTTCTGGTGCCACACCCGTTGATTGCACAGTTTCAAAGTGCGGAATCTTTATGCGCTATGACCACACCGTGCCAGGAGATCTCTCTGAAGATCAATTCATTCCTTTAACATTTAAGGCGGCAACAGCTGGAGCAGTTGCACTTCCAACTGATGAAATCACAGCCACAATCAATGGAATCGCTGTCAGCACAAAAGCTCCCATCACACTGGGATACCGACAACTAGCAACAGTTATTGCCACATCAAAGGCTGGAGCAGCTCTCACATTTGCCTCCTTGGATCCCAACTGCGCGCTCAAGGGCACTGAAGTAACTCCACTTAAGGGTGCTGGGGAATGTGCGATATCTGTAACTTCTGCCGGAAATGCAACAGCTGCTGGCGTAACAGCAATTCTGCCAATTCGCTTAACTCTGGGAGTTCAAACAATTCCGGCCATTGCAGCGAAAAAGTCTGTGCAGCTGGCACCAACTACTAACTTTGGCCAAAAGGTCAGCTACACAGCAACAGGTAGCTGCTCCGTAAAAAAGAATGTGCTCACCGCCAAAAAGGGTAAGTGCACAATTAATGCCCGCGCCGAGGGGCTTGATGGTCTATTTCTTCAATTGCAGAAAAAGGTTGTCTTAAATATTAAATAGAGGCTAAGCCACTGATGCAGAATGCAGTTGCTGATTTAATCTCTGCTTCTGCATCATGGCCACCTTCAATGCGCTTTGTTGAAGCATCGGTAATTGCTTGGATAAACAAGAGAGCGCGCTGGGTGTCTTTAACTCCCATGTCACTTAATCCGCTAACAAGTGGTGCTAGCAAAGCGCGGTGCGCTGAACCAATAGCAGCTGTGCGCTCTTGCGGCAGTGATGTGGCATTAAGAGCTTTTGCTAGCAAGTGGCGACCATCTGCAATATATGTCAGCGCACTTTCAATCCACGCGGCAATGCTCTCCACTGGTTGTTCTGTGTGAGCAACGGCCTCTTGGAGATACTGGGCAAAGTTATTGAGCTCTTCTAATACTAAATCTGCAATTAAATCCGCACTGCTTCCAAAGTATTCATAAACAGAAGTTCTAGAAAGTCCTGCTCGCTGTGCAACAGCTGCAACTGTAACTGCAGATCCGCCTGATTCCAGGGCGATGCTTGCAGCAGCCTCGATTAATTGGTTACGACGCCAATCACGGTGCTGTGCAAGTGTTTCGGTTTCAATGCGAGGCATGTATTTATTCTTCCACGCTTTGTGCAAGTCGTCTCAGTGAGTCTCGTACGATGGCTGCATCTGAGGTTCGCCACAGTGGTGGCATCGAGTTCAGCAGAACACTTCCATACCTTTTGGTCACAATTCGTGAATCCAGGATTGCCACAACCCCACGATCATCAACGGAACGAATTAAGCGCCCAGTGCCCTGGGCCAATAAAAGCGCTGCCCTGGGCAAAGAAACCTGCATAAATCCACTACCACCCTTGGCATCTGCCTGTGCTGCGCGCGCACTCATAACAGGTTCATCGGGGCGTGGAAAAGGAATGCGATCGATCGCAACCAAAATACAACTGTTGCCTGGCACATCAACACCTTGCCAGAGCGACATCGTGCCGATCAAAATCGAAGTTTCATCCTTTGCAAATCTAGAAACAAGTGGCCCCACAGCATCGCCTCTTTTTTGCGTGATGATCTTTATTGGTAACTCAGCTAACACTTTGCGCAGATGCAGATCTGCAGCCTCCACGCCTCGCCATGAAGAAAACAGTGCAAGGGTGCGACCACCAGCAGCATCGATGAGCTCACCTAGTTCAGTAAGCACCTCTTGACTTGGACCATCACGGCCTGGTTCTGGTAAATGCTTAGGCATATATAAAACACCTTGGTTAGCAAAATCAAAAGGACTACCAACATCTAGCATTTGAATATTTGCTGGGTCTACTTCGCCCTCTTTGACTTCAGCGCTCATCTCTTCATTGACTAAAAAGCCAATGCTCTTTGCCATTGAGTCAAAGCCATTGCCAACAGTTAACGTTGCAGATGTTGCAATCACAGGGGTCCTAGTCAGTAAGTTCTCACGCAGGACTTCAGAGACGGACAGTGGTGCTAAATACAAAGTGGAAAAGGTAGGTTCATACCAAAGCACTAAGCCATCACCCATTTTAAGAAGTGTTGTGGCAGTCGTTGCTATCTCACTGACCGCACCCTTGACCCGAGCCCGCTCAGCCAAGCCATCAGTATCAATGATTTCATCATCTGCTGACATGAACTGAATAATTGCCTTTGATGCTTCCATGACTTTGCGGATAGAAAACTCTAGTGATTGAGGTATTTCCTCTAAACGCCCCTGTGTTCCAAACTCAGCCTTAACTGACTCGCCATAATCGACCATTGATTCATGGAAATCATTGGCAGCTTTGTGAAAAGCATCTGAAAGCTTGCCCGGCATGAACTTACGAGCCATTGCAGCAGCTCTTAAAACTCGATTGCTCGTTAACTCATCTGTTACCGCCTGTGTTGCTCGATCCATAAACTCATGTGCTTCATCCAAAATCACACAATCACGCTCAGGCAAGATTGGATGTGAATCTACGATTTCAATTGCAAGTAAGGTGTGGTTCGTAACAACAATGTCTGCTGTCTGAGCCTTGGCTTTGGCATTTGCCGCAAAGCACTGTGATCCAAAAGCACACACATCTGCGCCAACACACTCACGTCCTGACACACTATTTGCTGCCCACACTCTGCGATCGACTTCAGGTGCATCATCCCTATCACCGCTCACACCTGGGGTCTTTGCCCACGCAATTAAGCGTTTGGCATCTTTTTCAAGGGATGAAACCTCCATGACTAACTCACCGTCAGGATCAACCTCATCGCTATTCATCTTTTGCAAGCACACATAGTTTCCAACGCCTTTATAGATGGCATAGGAAATCTGACGGCCAAGTTCTTTTTCAAGTGCTGGGACAACTGCCGGCAAATCCCGATCAACAAGCTGTCGCTGTAGCGCAAGGGTTGCCGTTGCAACCAATACTTTGCGGCCATGGACAATGCCAGGGATTAAATAAGCAAGAGACTTTCCTGTGCCAGTACCGGCTTGGACCATTAGGTGATGACGATTAGTAAGTGCGTTGGCAACAGCCTCTGCCATTTCAATCTGACCTTCGCGGGCTGAGCCGCCAATTGCCTCGACAGCAACATCTAGTGCACGGCGCACCTTTGCTGACATATCGCTCATTAAAGAGCCATCAAATCCATAAACTCATTTACAGGAGTAGAAGCTAGCTTGTCGTAATCAAGGCAAAGTGCAGTTATCTTCTTTTGCTTATCGGCATCATAAATACGAGCTAAGTTGGTCTTGTATTTTTCAATAAGTAGCGGAATACCTTCAACCCGGCGACGCGCATGCCCGATTGGGTACTCAACTGCAACCTCTTCAAGTGAGCTGCCGTCGGTGAATTCAACTGTTATTGCGTTAGCAATCGAGCGCTTTTCTGGGTTGTGATAATCAGCTGTGTAGGCAGGATCTTCCACGCACACAATCTTTTCGCGCAAAGCATCAATGCGTGGGTCAGATGCAATGTCATCCTCATAATCACGAGCAGTCAGGCGGCCAAAGATAAAGGGCACCGCAGTCATGTATTGAATACAGTGATCGCGATCTGCTGGGTTATTCAGCGGTCCCTTTTTATCAATAATTCGAATACAGGCTTCATGGGTGCGAATCGTAACCTTCTTGATGTCATCAGAAGTCTTACCTGCTGCCTGCATCTGGTGATAAATCGTCATCGCAGCTTCAACACCTGTTTGTGAGTGGAACTCGGCTGGGAAAGAAATCTTAAATAAAACATTTTCCATTACATATGTTCCATAGCTGCGTTGGAAGGTAAATGGCACACCCTTAAATGAGACATCGTAGAAGCCCCATGTCTTGGCAGTCAGTGCTGATGGATATCCCATTTCACCAGTCTTAGCGATCAATGCAAGTCGCACGGCGCGAGATGTTGCATCCCCTGCTGCCCATGATTTGCGAGATCCAGCATTTGGAAAATGTCGGTAGGTGCGAAGTGATTGACCATCAACCCAGGCAAGTGAAACAGCAGCCAAGGCTTGATCCCTAGTTAATCCCATCATCTGTGCAACAACAGCAGTTGATGCGACCTTGACAAGGATGACATGGTCTAGGCCGACCTTGTTAAATGAGTTTTCAAGTGCAATACAACCCTGAATCTCATGCGCCTTGATCATGGCGGTTAAAACATCTTTGATCACAAACTTCTTATCTGTTGTGCGGGACAACCAATCTGCTGTTGCAAGGATGCCGCCCAAGTTATCTGAAGGGTGTCCCCACTCAGCTGCCAGCCAGGTGTCATTAAAATCTAACCAACGAATCATTGCGCCAATGTTGAATGCACCTTGAACGGGATCTAAAACATGCTTGGTGCCAGGAACTTTGACACCGTTTGCAACAGTTAAGCCTTCAACAACTGGGCCTAAAAGCTTGGTGCAGGCTTCATATTCCAACGCTTCCAGACCACATCCAAGGGTGTCCATGAAGCAGTTCCATGCAGTTTCATAAGCAACCGGTGACTTAATCTCATAGTTCAGTGCGTAATCGACGATGTCGATGATCACCTGATCATACGGCTGGTTACTTTTTACTACATGGCTGCTCATGTATTAGCGCTTTTCGATTGGAACAAATGCCAAATCTTCTGGTCCAACATAGGTGGCTGTTGGGCGGATGATCTTTCCATCGTTGCGCTGTTCGATGACGTGGGCTGTCCAGCCAGAGATACGTGCCATCACAAAGAGCGGGGTGAAGTAGTTAACTGGAATCTTCATTGCATCATATGCAACAGCTGAGAACCAGTCCACGTTAGGGAACATCTTCTTCACTTCCATCATCACAGATTCGATGCGCTCTGCAACCTCATACAAATTCTCTTTGCCAGCCTGAACAGCAAGCTCCTTTGTAATGACCTTAACGATCTCATTACGAGGATCTGAGACTGTGTAAACAGGGTGTCCGAAACCAATAACAACTTCCTTGGCTTCTACACGCTTTCGAATATCTGCTTCAGCCTGATCTGGTGTTGAGTAACGCA
>JBILAD010000124.1:0-3129 GCA_044354355.1 Candidatus Planktophila sp.
TCTTCATCACGTGAAGAACTCTTTCGAGCCCCCCACCGGAATCGGACCGGTGACCTTTTCCTTACCATGGAAACGCTCTACCAACTGAGCTAGGGGGGCACTGATCTCTCAGTCCTAAGTCAAGGGCTGAGCCTACCTCTATACAGAGGAATGGCAAAAATACTTCGAACTATTCCTTTGGATCTAGCGTGATTTTGCCCGTGGTTTCGCGGCTGCGCATCGCCTTGTGAGCAAGAGCGGCTTGGCTCATTGGATAGGTCGCACCAATTACCGGCTTTAACTTACCTTCCACAACCAAGGCAAATAGTTGCTCAATAACATCATTCATCAACTCTTTCTTACCAAAGCAATGGGATAACCAAAAACCTGTGATCGTTTTGCTTCCACCCATAAGTGTTGCCGGTTGAATCATTGATGGTGCAACACGTGATGCCATACCATAAGTTATCAAGCGACCAAATGGTGCAAGGATTTCTAAACTGTCATCAAAAGTCTTTCCGCCAACCATTTCAAGAATTAGATTGACACGCTTGCCACCATTTGCCGCTTTGATTGCATCACCCAAGTTTTCATGAGTTGCCTCAACTACTGCATCTGCGCCCAGTGATGTTGCAAGAGCGCGCTTACCTTCAGATGATGCAACTGCAATCACCTTTGCGCCCCACATCTTTGCTAACTGAATAGCTATTGTGCCAACGCCACCAGCTGCTGCATGAACAACTACTGTCTCACCAGGTTGCACATGGCCAACAGTTTTTAGAATATGCCAAGCTGTTGAGCCTTGAACCAACATGCACAATGCCTGTCCATCGGTAACACCATCTGGAATTGGAATCATTGTTGCTGAATGCGTTACTGCTAACTGGGCATATCCCCCACCATCAACAGGTGCAAGAACGCGAACACCTGAACCAGTTGTTCCAACTACTTCAATGCCTGGAATCAAGGGAAGCTTCTGTGGAGATAGATATGAATTCTCAGTTTGATGCGTATCGGCATAGTTAATGCCAATTGCAGAAACTGTAATTAGCTCTTGCCCTGCACCTGGGGTTGGAGTCTCTAAATCGACGAGGTGCATGACATCTGGACCACCGAATTCGGTAATCTGAATAGCTTTCATTATTTATCCCTTGGTTGAGCCGAGTGTTAAGCCTGAAACAAACTGCTTGCGCAGCACGAAGAAGACGATCAAGGTAGGCAGCGCCGCGATGGTTGCACCAGCTGCTAAGAGGTTGTAATCCGTGACGAATTCGCCCTGCAAGCGGCCTAATGCCGAAGTAATTGGACGCTTTGAGTCTGTGGACATAAGTACCAAGGCCCAGAAGAAGTCGTTATAAATCCAGGTTGTCATCAAAACACCAAGGGATGCAAGTGCTGGACGAAGTAGAGGCAACATCACCTTTGTGTAATGCGTAAAAACGCTTGCGCCATCAACCATTGCTGACTCTGAAATTTCTTTTGGAACAGTCTTCATGTAACTAGATAAAACAAATGTTGCAAATCCCATCTGGAATGCAACGTGAATGAGCACAACACCCCAATGAGAGTCATACAAAATTCTTGGAATACCAATTGCTTTTCCAAGGGTGATATACATCTTGAAAACAGGAATGAAAACCAACTGTGCTGGCAGCAGATTACCTGCTGTGAAAAGTAGAAGTAGCGAAACATTCCATTTGAAGGAGTACCGGCTTACTACGAATGCAATTAAAGAACCAAAGAATAGAGTAAGGAATACTGCAGGAATTGTTATAGCCGCGGTATTCCAGAAATACAAAGGCAGATCCATGCGAGAGATCGCTTGCGTATAGTTATCCAAATTCAAAGTCTTTGGAATTGAAAAGACACCGTTGGCACGAACATCTTTATATGGACGAAGTGAAGTCCAAATTGTCCAGACAATTGGGAAAATCCAAACAATCGCAAATACGCCGATGAAGGCAGAGATGAATCGATCTTTCACCTTCTGCTTGTTCTTGTATTTAACAGCGGCTTGCTGAAGCTCTACATCAATACTCATTGGACATCACTCTTAAAGGTTGTGCGTAGGTAGGCGATAATTGGTCCGATTGAAAGAACAAAGAGGATCACGGCATATGCCGCACCCTTCATAGATGCACCTTCGCCTGCAATGTTTTGGAATACCAAGGTTCCAAGGATTGGGAATCCAGCTGATGAGCCATAAATAATGTAAACAATATCGAAGGCACGAAGTGACTCGATGATCGTAATGACGATAACAATGATATTTACAGGCTTCATTGAAGGGAAAACAACCTTCTTAAAGGTCTGCCATTCCGTAGCGCCATCTAGGGATGCGGCTTCACGAAGGGCTGAATCCACAGACTTTAGGCCAGCTAAATACAAAAGCATGATGTAACCAATATGTCGCCACGAGGCAATCGTTAAAATGACATAAATATTGATGTCGTAATTACCAAAAAATGAAATCGCATTATCAATATCGCGACCAAATAATCCGTTCACGAAACCATCTGGGCGAAGTAGAAAGTTCCAGATAATTCCAGTCACTGCCAATGAGAGAACTACCGGAAGGTAGTAGGCGGTTTCATAAAACTTGTGACCGCGAATCTGGCGATCGATTTGGTAGGCGAGCAAAATGCCCAGTGGGGTTGCTATTAATCCAAACCAACCCAACCAAATAACATTGTTTTTTACAGCTTCCCAGAATGCTGGGGTATCAAAGAAAATATTTTTATAGTTTGCAAGTCCGGCCCACTTGATGCGGCTGATGGAAATACCAGACCAGTATGTGAAAGAGAGAAGAATTGTTAGAAGCGCTGGAATCCACACAAGAAGTAAGTGGAAGAAGAGCGGAATACCTACGAATGCACTAAGAGTTGTGCGGTCTGTCTTGGAAAAGGCTCGACGGCGAGAGACTTTATTAATGTCTTTCGCCGTCGAGCTCATACTTGTAACCCTATCTCTATTTTAACTAATTTGTTAATTTGGTTTCGTTATTCGAAACCAATCAATCCAAACTAATTACGCTAGAGGAGGAAGTGCATCCCACTGAGATTGCAAAGTATCTTGGATCTTTGCAACATCCTTTGGATTCTTGAACCATGACTGGATTGCTGGACCAACAACTGGGCCTGCAAAGTCTGG
>JBILAD010000125.1:0-3115 GCA_044354355.1 Candidatus Planktophila sp.
GGCCAGCGGTTTTTAGGGAGTGTGCGATTGCCAAACCAATTCCGCGATTTCCGCCTGTGACTAAGGCAATTGAACTCATGGTCAAAACCTAGTGGCTACCTTTGAGTAAACAAAAGAAGCAAAGGTGCGCGCCGAGCACTACCCTTGCTCACATGGCCAAAGAAAAGAAGATTTACGACATCACAAGTGCCCCAAGCGCACTAACCCGTGATCAAGCTGGTCGCCAAAAGCGGTATTTCATTTCAATGATGATTCGAACCGCCTGTTTCATTTTGACCGTAGTTTTGCCAAGTCCTTATCGCTGGTTTGCACTTCTGGGAGCAGTTACCTTGCCTTACTTTGCGGTGGTAATTGCAAATGCGGGCCGCGAAACAATCACACGCGGTGCTGATGTAGTCGAAGATAAGCCTCTCGCTCTCGACTAACAATGTCTTCACCACAAAAAGCTAAGGAGCCTTTGGCTCTTTTTAAATCCCTAATCGCCTTACTTCTAGTTTTCTTTTGTCTTTGGGGATCGCAATGGCAATACCACCGTGGCGTTGATCGTCATGCTCGTAACGCTGTCATTGAAGAGCGCATCGCACAATCACCAATAGCACTCACTTCCGTGACGGGCACATTGGCTGATTATGAATGGCAACCTGTGTCAACAAGCGGATCCTTCAACAAAGAAAAACAGATTTTGCTGCGTAATCGATACAACGATGGCAAATATGGATATGAAGTATTGACTCTCTTTACTTCAACAGAAAAAAAGAACTTCTGGGTCGATCGTGGTTGGGTTCAAGCTGGTGCCACCGCAACCACACCACCTGTTCTGACTCCATTGCCCGAAGGTGAAGTCACAATAAATGGTCGGCTTCGTCTTGATTCATCTCTGCCTCGCGGATCATTTTTTGCACTTCCCGGAAAAGGTGAAGGATTAGTTTCAGAACTTAATGCGCAATCCCAACTCAATACCGAGAAGTTTTACATCGACCTTTTATCTGGTTCTCAAGCATCGCTCACTCCAGAAGTTCCCGCCCAATTGCCAGAGTTAAGCGATGGCCCACATATGGCATATGCACTGCAATGGATTTTCTTTGGTGGATTAGTTATTTACGGGCGAATCTTGATTCGTCGCACCCGTTAAATCCTGCCTGTTGTAGAGATCTGCATAAAGCCCACCCTGTGCAACAAGGTCTTCGTGTGTGCCGCGCTCAACGATTGATCCCTTTTCAAGAACGAGAATCTGATCTGCTTCACGCACTGTGCTCAAACGATGTGCAATAACAATGCTCGTTCTGCCCTTGAGAGCTGTTTGAAGCGCCGCATGAACGAGTTGTTCATTCTCAGAATCCAAGTGAGCTGTTGCCTCGTCAAGAATTACAACTGCAGGAGACTTCAGGAGCAATCGCGCAATCGCAAGACGCTGCTTTTCACCACCCGAGAGGCGATGACCACGCTCTCCCACCATCGTGTCTAGACCATTTGGCAATGACTCAATCAACTTCCAAATTTGTGCAGCTTCACATGCTGCTTGCATTTCTTGTGCTGTTGCATCTTGCTTTGCGTAGCGAAGATTCTCTGCAATGGATTCGTGGAATAAGTGTGCATCCTGCATGACAACACCAATAGAGTCGCGCAAAGATTCAAGCGTTAGATCACGGATGTCATGGCCATCAATTTTGATTGCACCTTCTGTAACATCATAGAGACGTGGTAGCAATGCGCTAATTGTTGTTTTGCCTGCACCGGATGGACCAACCAATGCGGTCATTGTTCCTGGCTCTGCGACGAAGGAAAGATTTCGAAGAACTTGTCCACTCTGCACAGTTTCAGCTTTTGCTGCTGATTCAAGCGAAGCCAAAGAAATCTCTTCGGCACGAGGATAAGAGAAATTAACATGGTCAAATTCGATGCGTGGTTCTTTAGTCTCCAAGACCTTAGCTCCATCACGATTTTTAACCATTGGCTCAAGATCTAATACTTCAAACACTCTTTCAAAAGAAACCAATGAGGTCATAACATCAATACGCACATTTGAAAGAGCGGTAAGTGGGCCATAGAGACGTGCTAACAAAGCTGTAATAGCTAGCAAGGTTCCAACGGTTACTCCCCCGCTAATTGCTAAGTGACCACCTATGCCATAGGCAAAAGCGGTTGCAATTGCAGCCACGCTAGTAAGTGCGATGAAGAATAAGCGATTGAGCATTGCCATTTTGATACCGATGTCGGCAACGCGACGGGCTCGACTTCTGAAGTATTCACGCTCGCGATCTGGCTCTCCATACAAAGCAACCAACATCGCACCTGACACATTGAAACGCTCTGTCATAGTGCTAGACATTTCAGCGTTAACGTTAAATGACTCTCGAGTTAGCGACTGAAGCCTGCGTCCAACCCACTTTGTTGGAATGAGAAACACAGGCAGCAAAAGGAGTGAAAAAATAGTGATCTGCCAGGACAAAATCAGCATTGTTATGCCAACTAAAACCAGGCTCACAACGTTGCTCACAACACCCGAAAGTGTGGCAGTAAAGGCCTGCTGTGCGCCCATAACATCTGAGTTAATTCTTGAAATCAGTGCACCAGTCTGGGTGCGCGTAAAGAATGCGATCGATTGCTTTTGCACATGAGCAAAAACTAAAGAGCGCAGATCGTAAATTAATCCTTCACCAATACGTGAGGAGAAATAGCGCCCCAACATGTTAAATCCAGCATCTGCAACAGCTAGAAGACCAACGAAAATTGCGAGCTTTGTAACCACCGCACCATCTTTTGGAATAACTCCATCATCGATTAACTGCTTTAAGAGAAGTGGAGTTGCTACCACCAAGGCTGCATCCACTACAACTGTTGCAAGGAATATGATGATGTTGGTTCGGTATGGCAGAGCAAATCTAAATATTCGCTTAACAGTTCCTGGCTTTAACTTTTGTTCCTTCACTGAAGGATCAGCTGTCATTGAGCGGTGGGTCATCCACGCTGCATGCATTGACATAATTAAACAGTGAAACCTAGAGCGCGAAGCTGTTCTCTTCCATCATCTGAGATTTTGTCTGGGCCCCAAGGTGGCATCCATACCCAATTAATTTTCACATCTGTTGTCATACCGGCAAGTGCTGCGCGAGTT
>JBILAD010000027.1:0-11334 GCA_044354355.1 Candidatus Planktophila sp.
TCTCCTCCGTTGGAGTTACAGGCGCCCTAAAACGAGGGTCAGGCGCGAGACTGACGAAGTGTAAGCGCAGATACCCCAAATGAGGCAAATTCATACTTATCTATTGCATTACACAGGCGCAGATCCCACGGGAGCAGCCTGAGATAACCTGCACCTTATGAACCTCCTCGATGCCAATTCAGTCATCTCAACGCTGGGGCTAATCGGCGTTCTGGGCATCATCTTTATGGAAACCGGTCTGTTAATTGGTTTGGTTTTCCCAGGCGGCGAAGTTGTTTTCTTGGCAGGCATTGCAGCATCTGGTTCTGGCTCTGCGCTCTTAGGTGAGGCAAAGCTTTCTGCTCCGCTCTTATTTACGCTAGCCCCAATTGCAGCAATCGTTGGTGGCGAGGTTGGTTACTGGTTTGGCAAGACATATGGAAGAAAGTTCTTTGATCGACCAGATAGCAGATTCTTTAATCAAAAAATGGTTCAAAAGATTGAAAAGTGGTTAGGTAAATACGGCCCCCGTAAAGCGTTGGTGTTTGGTCGATTTATTCCATTTGCTAGAACATTGATTAATCCAGTGTGCGGCGTTGCTAATTTGGATCGCAAAACTTTTTCTACCTGGAATGCAATCGGTGCAATTATTTGGACCCAAGTTGCAATGGGTATCGGTTACTTTTTAGGTGATGTGTTTAAAGAAAATGGTAATTACTTTATTGTCGGAATTGTTACATTAATCGTTTTAGGAACTTCAGTTCCACTGGCGTTAGAAGTGTTTAAAGAGTGGCAATCTAAGCGTTATAAGCCTAAATCAGATAACTGATACGCAGCCCGGTATTCATAACCCGCTTCTTTAATCTTTGGCTCAGCGCCACGTTCAACAATTACTGCAACTCCAACAACAATTGCGCCAGCTTCAATAAGTGCTTCAACTGCTGTTAGAACTGATCCACCAGTAGTTGATGTGTCCTCAACAGCTAATACGCGCTTGCCTTTAACATCTGGTCCTTCAATTCTGCGTTGCAGTCCATGTGCTTTTTCAGCTTTGCGAACTACAAATGAATCAATCTTTTTTCCTTGCGCAGCTGCCACATGCATCATCGCGGTTGCAACAGGGTCTGCGCCCAGTGTTAATCCACCAACTGCTTCGTAATCAAGATCCTTTGTTAAATCCAACATGACCTGGCCAACTAGCGGGGCTGCCTGTGAATCCAATGTGACGCGACGGAGATCTACGTAATAATCCGCCTCTTTGCCGCTGGAGAGAATCACTTTTCCATGCACAACTGCCTTCGAAAGTATCTGTTCCCTCAGAGTTTCATGTGAATTCATACTTAAACCTTACCGTGAGCACGATCCTTCTCTACAGTGACGACATGAATGAACAACGGTTAGAAACCTCACGATTACTGCAGCGCTTTGGCTTCGGGCCACGTCCTGGCGAGTATGCAAAAGCCCTCAAAATGGGTGTTGAAGCAACCCGCACAGCGCTTCTAACTGTTCCAGCAGTTGATGCAGGTGCAGCACAAGTTGTTGAACCTGAAATCACCGACTTAGGAAAACGTCCTGCAGCTAACTCTGCCGAAATTGTTCCGTTTTCAATTGCATTAAGAAATCAAACTCAGCAGATGTCATTGTGGTGGCTAGATCGCATGGCGCTTAGCGATCATGGCTTAACAGAAAAAATGACTTGGTTTTGGCACGGACATTGGGCAACTTCGATTCAAAAACTTAATTATGCGATGCCAATGTTTATTCAGAACAAAACACTGCGCGCTAACTGTTTAGGTAACTTTAAAACAATGTCACGGGCCATGGTCAATGATGGCGCATTGCAGTTTTGGTTAGATGGACAAGAGAGCACAGCAAAGTCACCTAATGAAAACTTAGGTCGCGAGTTAATGGAGCTCTTTGTTTTAGGTGTTGATCGATACTCTGAAGATGATGTTAAATCAGCAGCCCGTGCATTGACTGGTTATCAAGTTGATAAGAGCAGTAGCACTGTTACTTTTAATCTAAAGCGACATGACACAAAGCCCATTACTATTTTGGGAACTACCAAACCCTTTACCGGTGAAGAGCTTTCAGATTTCTTAGTAGCACGTGAAGACAACACAACATTTATTGCAGAGCGGTTGTGGTACCGATTCATTTCGAGCACTGAAACCATGCCTGCAACTTTTGCTGCCAAGAAAGCTTTTGCAGAGCGCGATATATCCGCAGCTGTTGCTGCAATGGCAAATGATCCTGCGATGAGGGATCCTAAGAATGATTTAGTGAAATCTCCTGTTGAGTGGTTTATTGCAGCATGCAGAGCGCTAGAACTAACTCCATCAAATCTGAAGACACCTGGACAACTCTTTAATTACTTGGACAAGCTAGGCCAAGTGCCATTTAACCCACCAAATGTGGGTGGTTGGCCTGCAGGTGGAGCCTGGTTGTCCTCTGCAACTGCGCAGTACAGAATCGCATTTGCTGGTTGGTTGATTAAACAAAGTGATTTGCGCGGCCTAAAAGAGATTCCAGTTAATGCGCGTGCATTAAAGAGTGCTGAATGGCTAGGTGTACCTGAATGGAGTCCACGTACTCAATCAACATTACGTGCATCCTTAAATGATCCAGCACAGTTTGCATTGCTTGCGCTGTGTAGCCCTGAATTTATCGTGAGTGCATAGGAGACGACCATGGATACAGTAACCAGAAGAAAGTTTCTTAAGTTAACGACAGGTGCGGTAGCAGTTGGAGCAGCCGCCCCGTTGCTATCTCTGGATCAGATTGCACAAGCTGCCATTGATCGACCACTGCCACCCAACACGCCAATTCTTGTTGTCGTCACTTTGTATGGTGGAAATGATGGACTTAACACCGTTGTCCCTTACACAGATCCTTTGTATTACTCATTGCGACCAGAGCTTGCATATAAGCAAGAAGTTGTTTTGCCACTCAACGCTGAACTCGCACTCAATCCTGCGATGAAGGGATTGAAATCTCTGTGGGATCAAAACAAGGTTGCAATTGTTCGCGGTGTTGGTTATCCCAACCCAGATCACTCGCACTTCTCTTCAATGGCTAAGTGGCAAACAGGCTCACCTGCAAAACATATTTCAACTGGCTGGCTAGGTCGTTGGGTTGATTCACAACCAGAAGACTCAATGCTTGCAATCTCTTTAGGCTCTGTTCTGCCACCACTTCTTGCAGGTGCAAAGCGTTCAGGCTCTGCTCTTCCACTTGGCGGGTTGATTATTCCTAAGGGTGATTTAGCAACACAGTGCCAAAAGCTTTCAAAAGCTGTTGCAAAAGATTCCAAGTTGATGGCAGCGGCTGCAACTTCTATGCGCAATCTGTTTTCTGTCTCTACAAGTGTGCAACCAGTCCTCAAAGGTCCAGCACCTGTGAGCCCAGATTTGCCAACAACTAATGGCGGAAACGCTGGCGGAGATAGCAATTTGGCTCAGCAGTTAGATGTTGTGGCAAAGCTCATTGCTGCAGGATCACCTACAAAGGTCTGGTCTGTCTCCCTTGGTGGTTTTGATACCCACGCTAATGAAGCAAATGCACAAGCACTATTGCTCGGCACTGTTTCAGACTCATTGTCACGCTTTATGAGTCAACTCAAGGCAACGACTCGAAGCAATGATGTGACCATCATGGTCTATAGCGAATTTGGTCGCCGCGTACTTGGTAATGGATCAGATGGAACTGACCACGGAACTGCAGGACCAATGTTTATCGTTGGTAATTCAGTTAAGGGTGGTTTCTATGGAGAACAACCATCACTGAAGAACTTGTATAAGGGTGATTTGGCTGTGACTACTGATTTCCGTGATGTTTACGCCACGGTTATTGAAAAGGTTTTGAAGTCACCAGTTGGTCCAACACTTGGAACCTGGGCTGGTCGAGTTAACTGTATTAATTAATCTTCTTTGTAGATTATTACTTCAGTTTTACGGCGCGTGACTAAACCTTTAGGTGGGTTCTGCTCTATGAGCGCGTTCACTTCTATTCGAAGCTGTGCGACTTCTACTGCCATATTTGCAACTGCAGATTCCAATTCGATGATTCTCTTAATACCTGCGTGATTGATGCCTTCACCCACAAGTTTTTGGACCGCACGAAGTAGTGCGATATCTCGTAGTGAGTAACGGCGGTTACGACCTTCTGTGCGAGAAGGAGAAACCAATCCCAACTTGTCATATTGACGCAAAGTTTGCGGGTGCATTCCAGAGATCTCTGCAGCAACGGAGATTACATACACTCCTGCTTCATCATCTGGTTGGTTGTCTATAATTTCGTTGCTCATATTTTGGCCTTACTGACAAAATCAGAACGAACATCCTCTGATGCAGTTTCTTCTGCAAAAGTTTTAAGTGCATCTAGCGCTTTCCCATCAACACGTTGTGGGACCTGGACCTCCACAGTGACCAATAAGTCGCCTGTGGTACTGCCTTTTACGATGCCACGGCCCTTTACGCGAAGTGTGCGACCGTTAGGTGTGCCGGGTGCAATTCGTACTGTTACATCATCACCAGCCATTGTTGGCACCTTTATATCTGCACCTAAGGCAGCTTCTGCAAAAGTAACTGGCAATGTCATTGTTAAGTTCTCACCTTTGCGAGAAAAGATTGGGTGAGGTTTAACATGAAGTTGAATAAACAAGTCACCAGGACCTGCTTCACCTTGCGCGCCTTTACCTTTCACGCGAATCTTTGCCCCATCATTTACACCTGTTGGCACACGCGCTGAAATGTTTTGTGCTTGACCTCGATCTGTTGCAAGTCGCAGATCAAGTGTTGTTCCGAAAACTGATTCACGGAATGTAATCGTTGCCTCTGTTTGCAGATCTTGACCCTTGCGTGGTCCACGACGCGCAGCATTACCAAATAGATTTGCAAAGATATCTTGTGGATTACCGCCACCAAATACATCGTGGAAATCTCCACCTTGGAAGCCACCACCTTGCGGTGCACGAAAACCTCCTCTTTCAAAGAGTGATCGTGCTTCATCATATTCAGCGCGCTTTTTAGCATCAGACAAGATTTCATATGCTTCGGATACTGCTTTGAATTTCTCTTCTTTGGCCGCATCGCCTTTAGTTTTATCTGGATGCAGATCACGGGCAAGTGCGCGGTACTTCTTTTTAATCTCATCGGCAGCTGCCTTCTTATCTACACCAAGGACTTTATAGAAGTCCTTTTCATATAGATCTTTGGCTGCCATGTGAAGTTACGCTCCCGCAGGATCTGTTACAGCAACACGTGCAGGACGCAAGATGCGCTCTTTGTACTTATAGCCAGGCTGCAAAATCTTTGATGCAGTTGGCACTGCAACATCTGCTGATTCATCATGCATTAACGCTTCATGCACCTGAGGGTCAAAGGCTTCGCCTTCGGTACCGTATTTTTCTAAGCCAATGCGTGAAACTATTGAATTTAGCTGATCTGCCACTGCTTTAAAGCCACCTGATAGCTCGCCATGTTGTTCTGCGCGATCAACATCATCAAGGAGAGCAAGTAGCTCAGTAAGGACAGCACCAATAGCACTTTCATGGGCAACTGCGCGATCGCGCTCAACGCGCTTTCGGTAGTTTGCATACTCTGCCTGTAGTCGTTGCAGGTCAGATGTCAGTGTTGCAACCGGGTCAGCTTCCTGACCCGGCTCAACTACCTCTTCAACTACTTGTTCAGTAGTTTCCTCTGACATTACTTACTTTCTTCTTCAACTACTTCAGCGTCTTCAACACCATCTTCTTGTGGTGTTGCTTCACCTTCAGCTGCTGCACCTGCTGCATAGAGTGCAGAACCAAGTGCTTGGCTAACGGTTGCAACCTTTTCAGTTGCTGACTTAATCATTTCGTAGTTTGAACCACCGAGAGCAGTCTTTAACTCAACGAGTGCGCTTTCTGTCTCTGTCTTCTTCTCAAGTGCATCACCTTGTGACAATTTTTCTTCATTGTCTTTGATGAACTTTTCAGTTGAGTAGAGAAGTGAATCTCCTGCATTGCGGATCTCAGCCTCTTCTTTACGCTGGCGATCTTCTTCAGCGTGTGATTCAGCATCGGCCATCATGCGTGCAATCTCATCTTTGTTAAGTGCAGAGCCGCCTGTGATGGTCATGCTCTGCTCTTTACCTGTTCCAAGATCCTTTGCAGAGACATGAACAATTCCGTTTGCATCGATGTCAAAAGTAACTTCGATCTGTGGAACTCCACGTGGTGCTGGTGGCAAACCTGTTAGCTCGAACATTCCTAGCTTCTTGTTATAAGCAGCCATTTCACGTTCGCCTTGGTATGCCTGGATCTGAACAGCAGGCTGATTGTCATCAGCTGTTGTAAACACTTCGCTGCGCTTTGTTGGAATTGTTGTGTTGCGCTCGATCAAACGTGTCATAACTCCACCCTTAGTTTCGATACCAAGTGACAGCGGGGTTACATCTAGCAGCAATACATCCTTTACTTCACCCTTTAGAACACCGGCTTGAAGGGATGCACCAACTGCAACAACCTCATCAGGGTTAACACCCTTGTTTGGTTCTTTGCCGCCAGTTAATTCCTTAACCAAATCAACAACTGCTGGCATACGAGTTGATCCACCAACAAGAACAACTGATTCGATGTTTGCAATCGGAATTCCAGCGTCTTTTAGAACTGCTTGGAATGGCTTCTTGCAACGCTCTAGTAATGCAGCAGTTAACTGCTGGAACTGTGCGCGAGTAATTGTTTCATCCATGAACAGTGGATTCTTTTCTGAATCAACTGTGATGTAAGGAAGATTAACTGAAGCAGATTGTGATGATGATAGTTCGATCTTCGCCTTTTCAGCAGCTTCACGAATACGTTGCATCGCCATCTTGTCTTTAGTTAAATCAATTCCGTTTGCTGCACCAAATGTTTGTACTAGGTGATCAACTAGTGCTTGATCCCAGTCATCTCCGCCTAGGTTGTTATCGCCGTTAGTTGCCTTAACTTCAACAACACCATCGCCGATTTCAAGAAGTGAAACGTCAAATGTTCCACCACCAAGGTCGAATACAAGAATTGTTTGTTCCTTGTCTGATTTATCTAATCCATATGCGAGCGCTGCTGCAGTTGGCTCGTTGATGATACGAAGAACATTCAAGCCCGCAATTTCGCCAGCTTCTTTTGTTGCTTGACGTTGTGCATCGTTGAAGTAGGCAGGAACAGTGATAACCGCATCGGTTACTGTTTCACCCAAATACGCTTCCGCATCGCGCTTTAGCTTTTGTAGAACGCGTGCTGAAATTTCTTGTGATGTGTACTTCTTGCCATCGATATCGATAGTCCAGTTAGTACCCATGTGACGCTTAACGGAACGGATTGTGCGTTCAACGTTTGTCACTGATTGACGCTTTGCGACCTCACCAACAAGAACCTCGCCGTTTTTAGCAAAGGCCACGATCGATGGTGTTGTGCGTGCTCCTTCAGCGTTGGCGATAACCGTTGGCTCGCCACCTTCAAGGACGGATACGCAGCTGTTAGTTGTTCCGAGGTCGATTCCGACTGCTCTAGCCATTGTGTGTGCTCCTTTTATCCCTCTCGAGCCTGATTTAGGGTCGAGGATTGCTGAACCTGAGTCGAGTATACACAAAAGGTTGAGTCGAAGCGACTCAGGTTTATGTCTCGTTGAACACGCATACGGGAGGGTTTATTGCCTACCCTCTCCCTATGAACCTTGCACTCGCAGGCCTTTCCTATGGCATCACCATCGTTGCCTTACTCCTTCTTACTGTTCGCACGAAGAAGTTGATTGGTATTTATAAGAAGGGTCAACCAGATCCAACGCGTAGTAATGACAAGTTGCAGCGTTTGCGTATGGCAGCTGGTGAAATCTTTGGACACACAAAGATGTTCAACTTTACGGTTGTTGGTCTTGCCCACTGGTTTGTGATGGTTGGGTTCTTTGCTCTCTTCGGGACTCTTGTCACCGCATATGGGCAGTTGATTGATCCAAAATTTGCCCTACCAGTTATTGGGCATTTCTGGGTGTATGAATACATTACTGAACTAGTTACTTGGGCTACTGGCATAGGAATAGTCACACTCATAGGTATTCGCCAATTCACTCGTTTGCGCAACAAGCGCTCACGTTTTGCAGGCTCTGGAATGTTTAAGGCGTACTACGTCGAGTTCACAATTGTTCTTATCGTATTCTGTGTGATCGCCCTGCGTGGTCTTGAAGGCGCACTCTCTGATGAAACTCAGTGGAACCGCCACTACATCACCACATGGTTTATAGCCGACATGTTTAAGTCAATGACTTTGACAGAGATAACAACATGGATTCAGATCGTTGCAACCATCAAGATCGTTGGATCAATGACCTGGTTCATTGTTATTGCAACAAACTTCACAATGGGAATTGCTTGGCACCGCTTCTTAGCGCCATTTAATATCTTCTATCGCCGCAACGCTGATGGCACATCATCACTTGGCGCTCTGCCACCGATGTTGTCTCATGGGGAAGAGATCAACTTTGAAGATCCAAAGGAAGATGATGTCTTTGGTTTAGGAACACGCGCCGACATATCCTGGAAGGGATTGTTGGATATGACATCGTGCACAGAGTGCGGTCGTTGCCAATCACAATGTCCTGCCTGGCATACAGATAAACCACTCTCACCAAAGCTTTTAATCATGGCTATGCGCGATCACGCCTTTGCAAAAACCGTTGAAAATGAAGCACTTGTTGGTGAAAATTCACCAATCAGCCTAGATGTTTTATGGTCCTGCACGACATGTGGTGCTTGCGTTAATGAGTGCCCGGTGGATATCGAACACATTGATCACATCGTCAACATGCGTCGTTTCCAGGTATTGGTGGAATCAGAGTTCCCATCTGAACTTGGTGGAACATTTAGAAATTTAGAAAAGACTGGTAACCCTTGGGGTGCTAATCGCACAGATCGCGAAGCATGGATTGCAGAGTGTGATTTCCCAGTAAATGTCATTGAAGGCCAACTTCCTGAAGATGTTGAGTATCTCTTCTGGGTTGGTTGTGCTGGTGCATATGAAGAGCGTGCAAAGAAAACTACAAAGGCTGTTGCAGAGCTTCTGTATATGGCAGGAGTTAATTTTGCAGTATTAGGTAAGAAGGAAACCTGCACAGGAGATCCCGCACGTCGTGCCGGTAATGAATTCTTGTATCAAATTCTTTCTCGAGAAAACATTGAAACATTTAAAGAAGCTTTTGGTGATCGTCCCAAGGGTAAGAAGAAAGTTGTTGTTACCTGCCCTCATTGCTTCACAACAATTGGTCGAGATTATGGACAACAAGGTTTTGAACTTGAGATGGTTCACCACACGCAGCTTCTTAATCAACTGCTCCGTGAGAAGCGTTTAATACCAATCAAGATGTCCCATACTGCAATGACCTATCACGACCCATGTTACTTAGGTCGTCACAATGAGATCTACCAACCACCACGTGAAATTCTTGAAGCAACTGGTGCCGAGTTAACAGAGATGCCTCGCAATAAAGAGCGGTCATTTTGTTGTGGCGCTGGTGGCGGAAGAATGTGGATGGAAGAAAAGATTGGTACGCGCATCAACATCAACCGTGTTGAAGAAGCGATTAACACTGGTGCAACTGAGTTAGCTGTTGCCTGTCCTTTCTGCCGGGTTATGACCTCAGATGGCATGAACGCTAAAGAGTCAGCCGTTGAAGTCTTAGACGTAGCTCAGGTTTTACTGCGCTCAGTCAAAGAAAATTAGGCGCACTTTCCACCCATTCTCAGCAAAGACTCAGGCTGTGAGAGCATTCTCTAGCCATGACTACAACCATTGAAAAGAACTCCCAGCGCATTCTCGTCGTTGATGATGAATCAAGCATCAGCGAGTTAATTTCTACAAGCCTTCGTTTTGTGGGCTTTGATGTCCGCACCGCAGCTAATGGTGCAGAGGCGCTTCGCGTTGCAGAAGAGTTCAAGCCACATGCAATGGTTCTTGATGTGATGTTGCCTGATCTTGATGGATTTGAAGTCTGTAAAAAGATTCGCAATGAAGGTGTCGACACTGGTGTTCTATTTCTTACAGCTAAAGATGGCATGGAAGACAAAGTTAAGGGTTTAACCCTTGGCGGCGATGATTACATGACTAAGCCATTTTCACTAGAAGAGTTAGTTGCACGTTTGCGCGCACTTCTCCGTCGCACAGGTGTGGATCAGATTGAAATTGATGATGAAAAGATGCGTTTTGCCGATCTTGAATTAGATGAGGCAACACATGAAGTTCGTCGCGCAGGTCAGATGCTTGATCTTTCACCAACAGAGTTTGCGCTTCTTCGTTACTTAATCATTAACGCAGATCGTGTTGTGTCAAAGGCACAGATCCTTGATCACGTATGGCAGTACGACTTCCGTGGTGACATGGGAATCGTTGAAACCTACATCTCTTATCTTCGCAAGAAGGTTGATTCATTTGATCCACCACTAATTCACACAGTACGTGGTGTTGGATATCGTTTGAGAATGCCGCCTAAGTAATTTATGAAGAGCCCGTTTGCGAATTCAAGTTTACGTAATCGTCTAACGGTTGGCGTTCTTGTGCTTTCAGCATTCGGGTTTGCTGGTGCAGGCTTTGGTGCACAAGCACTCCTTAAGAATTATCTGATCCATCAAGTTGATGATCAGTTACTCAGTGTTGTCGCTGGTACTGCAGAACGTCTAGATCAAGCTGGCATCGCTCGCGATGACGATGGTGATGACGGTCCACAAACTGCTCGCGCTGCAACTCCACTGAACCGCGTTCCAACATCTATCTCAGTTACTGTTTTAGATCCCTTTGGCAATCTTGTTGGTGGCATTGGTGGAGACTTAAACTCCAATAAAATCACTGATTATGTGAAGGGATTGCTGCCTGGACAGGTTGCTGCCTTTGGATCTAAGCCTTTTACAGTTGAAGCACCAGGTGCTGACTTCCGTGTGGCAACAACAGTACTGCCCTCATCTCTTGGGTCAGTAATTGTTGCTCAATCGTTAAGTGATTTTGATAAGACAACCCGTCAAATTGGTGTTGTCTTTTTAATCATTGGTGGACTTGTGCTTTTGTTTATTGCTTTTGCTTCACGTCAAGTTATTAAATTAGGTATGAAGCCACTTGAAAAAATTGAGGCAACAGCTGAACAAATTGCTGCTGGCGATCTATCTGCTCGTCTTGAAAACTTTGAACCAGATACAGAGGTTGGTCGACTCAGTACTTCTCTCAACCAGATGCTTTCGCGTATTGAAGAATCATTTACTGCTCGTGCTGAATCTGAAGATAAATTGCGTCGTTTTGTTGCAGATGCCAGCCACGAACTTCGCACGCCTTTGACATCAATTCGGGGCTTCGCAGAA
>JBILAD010000126.1:0-3109 GCA_044354355.1 Candidatus Planktophila sp.
TAGCCAATTGAGCTACTGCCCTTCGCGAGAGCATGGCAAAACCATAGGGAAAAGCAAACCCTCGTGAGCGTCGAAGTGTAGAGGCAAGGTGGGGTTCAGGTCTAACTCGCGCCTGAAATACGGCAGACTTACGCCTATGACTCCACGTATCTCAGCCCGTATCGCAGCTATCGCAGAATCAGCCACTTTGGCCGTTGATGCAAAAGCAAAGGCGCTCAAAGCAGCTGGCCGTCCAGTAATTGGCTTCGGAGCAGGCGAACCAGATTTCCCAACACCTGATTACATCGTTGAAGCAGCTGCTGCTGCGACAAAGGTTGCAGCAAATCATCGCTACACACCAACACCAGGTTTGCCAGATCTACGTGAAGCAATCGTTGCTAAGACAAAGCGTGACAGCAACTACGACATCACCGTTGACCAAGTACTTGTAACAAATGGTGGAAAGCAGTCGGTCTATCAAGCATTTGCAACAATTATTGATCCAGGTGATGAAGTACTTCTACCTTCTCCGTTTTGGACTACATACCCAGAATGCATCAAGTTAGCTGGCGGAGTCTCTGTTGAGGTATTTGCAGATGAAACACAAAACTATTTAGTATCAGTTGAACAACTAGAAGCTGCTCGCACACCAAAGACCAAAGCACTTCTTTTCTGTTCACCTTCAAATCCAACTGGTTCTGTTTACTCAGTAGAGCAAGTCACAGCAATTGGTGAATGGGCTGTTAAGAACAATATCTGGATCATTAGTGATGAAATTTACGAACACTTGTTATACGACGGTGCCAAAGCACCATCACTACCAGTTGTAGTACCAGCCCTTGCAGATACATGCATCATCATCAATGGTGTTGCAAAGACTTATGCAATGACAGGTTGGCGTGTGGGTTGGATGATCGGACCTAAAGATGTCATCAAGGCAGCAACTAATCTGCAATCACACCTTTCTTCAAATGTTTCAAATGTTTCACAGCGCGCTGCAATTGCAGCACTGACTGGCAATCTAGATGCGGTCCACACAATGGGTGAAGCATTTAACCGTCGTCGTAAATTAATTGTTGATTTACTCAATGAGATTCCAGGTTTTGAATGCCCAACACCTACTGGTGCTTTCTATGTTTATCCATCAGTTAAGGGTGTATTAGGCAAAACAATTCGTGGAAAAACACCTACAACATCTGCAGAATTAGCAACGTTGTTGCTGGAAGAGGTTGAAGTTGCTGCAGTACCAGGAGAAGCATTTGGGCCTTCTGGATACCTGCGCTTTTCATATGCCACAAGCGATGAAGACATTGTCGAAGGGATTGGCCGTATTAAGAAGCTTCTTACAGAAGGTTAAATCTCGATTCCAATCAGATTTACCTCTGCTTCAAGGGTTATTCCAAATATCTCTTTAACGTGATCTCGTGCGCGCTTTGCAAGCTCTGCAATATCAGCAGCTGTTGCATCTCCAGAGTTTGTTAATGCCAGCACATGCTTAGTTGAAATTCGTGCGCCACCAACTTCATCGCCCTTATGCATTCCAGCATTTTCAATCAGCCATGCGGCAGAAATCTTTACTCGACCATCGTTAAGTGGCCACTTAGGCGCTGCATTAGGCAGCGCATCTGCTGCTTGCTGAGAAATAATTGGATTAGTAAAGAAAGATCCAGCTGACCATGAGTCATGATCTTCTGACGACAACAACATTCCTTTACTTGCACGAAGTTCAAGAACGGCTGCACGCGTTGCAACTACTGGTGCTTTATCTCCAAGTTCCACGCCAAGTTTTTTTGCTAGCTCAAGATAAGTGATGGGATCACTAAATTCACCACGTCGAATCTGGAATTGAACATCTAAAACCACATATCGCCCAGGATGTGCTTTGAATAATGAGTTGCGATATGAAAATTGGCATTCGCTGTTAGTAAATGTTTTTAGTACTTTTTCTTGGCGGTCATATGTCCGAACGCGTGTAATAAACTCTGAAACTTCATGACCATAAGCACCAATGTTTTGGATTGGTGAAGCACCTACGGTGCCAGGGATTCCGCTTAGGGTTTCAAGTCCTGCAAAACCACTAGCAATTGTGGTTTGAACAAAGACATCCCAATCTTCACCTGCACCAATTGTTAAGGTGGCACCACTGCATGCATCTACTTCAGATTGAACAGAATTGTTAGAGATTCGAATGACAGTTCCTTCAAAGCCCTTATCTGCAATAAGAACATTGGTGCCACCACCCATAATCAGAATTGGTGTTTCACCTGCTTCTTCAATTGCAGCGATGATTTGTGCCTCTGTTGATACCTGAACAATTTTTGTAGCCGGGCCACCCACGCGCAAGCTGGTGTATTGGGATAACTCGGTCATGTAGAAAGGTTACCTGCGTGGGGACAAAATTGCGCTTTTACCTCTGTACTTTTCCAAGATGCGGTCGTAATTCTTCTTCGATTGCACATCGCGGTATTCAGGATCTGCGTCGTGATACCCATGGTGGCGCCCTTGCGTAAGAGGCAACTCCATTTGCAGCAACTTGCCACCTGCTTGGCGAATCTTGAGAGAGTATTCAATATCTGCATTGCGATAATACAAAGCGCGAGGATTAAATCCACCTACTTCAATCATCGCAGCGCGATTAAAAGCCATAAAGTAAGAAAACAGAACATCAACTTCGCCAGCACCCTTGTCATCAACACTGCGCCATTCATCTTCGGTGTTAACTAATCCCCCGCGCCAACCAACGGCGACGTATTCACCCTTTTCAAGTTCTGCAACAACGGGAGTAACCGCATCGCCCGTAAAGCGCGTTGAAGGATCCATGATGATTACATACTTGCTTTGAACCTTTTCTAGCAAAACATTTGCACAATCTCCCCATGCAGCACCTGGGTTAACAGAAATTAGGTAGGTGCGCTTATCCATCTGCTCAAACAATGTGCCGGCATCGCCGATTGAAATAATCGCCACGGCGCAATCACTGTTTGCTTTTATTGCCTTAACTGTCTCTAAAGCATCTTCTGTAAAACCATCAACGATTAATCCAACTGTGACATCTTTTTCTAGATCAATTGTGCGGATATCGCGTGGGTAGGCAAGGGTTATGTAAGGTTTCTTAGGCTTTAGTTCGTAT
>JBILAD010000028.1:0-11309 GCA_044354355.1 Candidatus Planktophila sp.
GCCAATAACAGGAATTACATTAGGAGAAAGAATTCCTGATGGCAGTAGGTGAAGTGCGTACTTTTGATCCCCGATGACAACTGTGTGGCCCGCGTTGTTTCCACCTTGATAGCGAACAACGTAATCAACGCGATCACCCAATAAATCGGTAGCTTTACCCTTGCCTTCGTCGCCCCACTGAGCTCCGAGTAATACCAATGCAGGCATGAGTAAAGCCTCTCCGACTAGTTGTTAATTACTTGAGTGATGAAGTTCCGGTTGAACGTAAATCTTCACATCCACGAACTACGCGCGCAGCCATTCCTGCTTCAGCAGCCTTGCCCCATGCGCGTGGATCGTAAGCCTTCTTGTTTCCAACTTCACCATCGATCTTGAGTACGCCGTCATAGTTCTTGAGCATGTGATCAACAACTGGACGAGTAAAGGCGTACTGAGTATCTGTGTCGATATTCATCTTAATGACGCCGTAATCAAGTGATTCGCGGATCTCAGAAAGTAGTGAGCCAGAGCCACCGTGGAATACCAAGTCCATTGGCTTGCTTCCAGCAGGTAGTCCAAGCTTTGCAGAAACTGCTTCTTGCAATGTTGCAAGAATCTTTGGTTGCAAGACAACGTTACCTGGCTTATATACGCCGTGAACATTGCCGAATGTTGCTGCCACCATGTAGCGAGCATTGACATCTGTTCCTAGAGTTTCGATTGTCATTAATGCATCTTCAGGTGTTGAGTACAACTTTGCATCATGCTTTGCTTCGATGCCATCTTCTTCTCCACCAACAACGCCAATTTCAATCTCAAGAATTGTTTGTGCTGCAACTGACATCGCTAACATTTCTTTTGCGACCTTCATGTTCTCAACCATGTCAACAGCTGATCCATCCCACATGTGTGAGTTGAACAAGGGAGCTTTGCCTGACTTGATTCGATCTGCACCAAATGCAAGAAGTGGACGCATGAAGCCATCTAGCTTTTCTGCTGGGCAATGGTCTGTGTGAATTCCAATATTTACTTTGTAATTCTTTGCAACAACGTGTGCGAATTCTGCGAGTGCAACTGCGCCGTCCACCATGTTCTTAACTGTTGAACCTGATGCATATTCAGCACCGCCCCATGAAAATTGGATAATTCCATCTGACTCTGCTTCGGCGAAACCACGAATAGCAGCTGTGATGGTCTGTGATGATGAAACGTTAATTGCTGGGTAAGCGAATGCGCCCTTTTTCGCGCGATCCAACATATCCGCATAAATTTCGGGGGTTGCAATTGGCATTCTGACTCCTAAGGGCTCGTTGTAATTCTTTAGACCGAGCGCTTCATTGAGTCGTCTAGAGGCTTACGGCCAATCCTCTCACCTTGGCCCAGATGGCACAAAAAGACCCTCCGCAGGGGGTGAGCGGAGGGTCTTTTCCTGTGTCAGCTCACTGTTTTGAGAGCGTTAGCCAAGAATTTGGCCAGGGCGGCCACCAAGACTGGGCTGCTGAGCAGTTTGATGAGCATCAATATGAAGGATGTAAGCATTATTTCTCCTCTCTTTGGGGCATTGTGAAACCCCGTGGCACATCAAAAATCCATCACCGCTTTGTCTGTTGATAACAATGGTGAGCAGGTAGCCTCTAGCGTTATGAGCCAAGATCACGAGTCCCTAGAAAACCTACTGAGCGAGGATCGCTTATTTCCTCCAACCACTGAATTTGCAGCACAGGCAAATGCACAGCCGGAGCTCTATGACCAAGCAGAAAAAGATCGTTTGGCCTTTTGGGATGTGCAAGCTCAACAACTATCGTGGCAAACACCGTGGAATAAAACTCTTGAATGGGAATCGCCATATGCCAAATGGTTTGTTGGCGGAAAGATCAACGCCTCTGTCAACGCATTGGATCGCCATGTAGCCGAAGGTCGAGGCGATCGCGTTGCATTCCACTTTGAAGGTGAACCAGGTGACACACAGACAATTACTTACGCACAGTTATTAACTGAAGTTAAGAAAACTGCAAATGCATTAATTGAACTTGGCGTTGGTGCTGGCGATCGTGTTGCAATTTACATGCCGATGATCCCTGAAGCTGCAATTGCAATGCTTGCATGTGCTCGTATTGGTGCACCACATTCAGTTGTATTTGGCGGATTTTCAGCAGAAGCATTGCTCTCTAGAATTCAAGATGCAGATGCCAAGTTAGTTATTACCGCAGATGGCGGATTTAGAAAAGGTGCGGCATTTGCACTAAAACCTGCAGTCGATGAAGCCCTCAACGGTAAACACAATGTTAAAAATGTTTTGGTTGTGCAGCGCACCAAACAAGAGACAGCGTGGAATACAGAAACTGATGTGTGGTGGCATGAGATTGTTGGTCGACAATCAGCTGATCACACCGCTGAGTTCTTTGATTCTGAGCACCCATTGTTTATTTTGTATACATCTGGAACAACGGCAAAACCAAAGGGAATCTTTCATACAACGGGTGGCTACCTTACGCAGGCTGCCTACACCCATCGAGTTGTCTTTGATATTAAGCCTGAAACAGATGTTTATTGGTGCACCGCAGATGTCGGCTGGATTACCGGTCATAGCTACATTGTCTATGGGCCACTGATTAATGGGACAACCCAGGTTATGTATGAAGGCACTCCAGATACTCCTCACAAGGGTCGCATTTTTGAGTTAATTGAAAAATACGGCGTCACTATTTTGTATACCGCCCCTACATTGATTCGCACATGGATGAAATGGGGCGATGAGTTTCCAAATAAATTCAACTTAACTTCTCTGCGTTTACTGGGATCAGTTGGTGAACCAATTAATCCAGAAGCTTGGATGTGGTATCGCGAAGTGATCGGTGGAAACCGTTGCCCAATTGTTGATACATGGTGGCAAACCGAAACAGGCGGAATCATGATTTCACCGCTGCCAGGTGTAACAGCGACAAAGCCTGGTTCTGCAATGACTGCAATTCCTGGAATCAGCGCAGTTGTTGTTGATGACAATGGAAAACCAGTTGCAAAAGGCCATGGTGGCTATTTAATTTTGGATAAGCCATGGCCCGGAATGTTGCGTGGTATCTGGGGCGAAGATGAACGATACAAAGAAACATATTGGTCCAGATTTGAAGGAATTTACTTTGCAGGAGATGGCGCTAAATTAGATAAAGATGGCGCGATCTGGTTGCTTGGACGTGTTGATGATGTAATGAATGTTTCTGGTCACCGTATCTCTACGACAGAGGTTGAATCCGCACTTGTCTCACACGAGGCAGTTGCAGAAGCAGCTGTTGTTGGTGCACAAGATGCAATGACGGGACAAGGAATTGTTGCCTTTGTTATTTTGCGTGGCGGTATTGCCCATGCAAACGGAGAAACACTCATCACTGAACTTCGAAACCATGTTGCCAAGCAAATCGGTGCGATTGCAAAGCCACGTCAGATTTTGGTGGTTGCAGAGCTTCCAAAGACTAGAAGCGGCAAAATTATGCGGCGCTTACTCAAAGATGTTGCTGAAAACCGCCAAGTGGGAGATGCAACAACCCTTGCTGATCCAAACGTTATGCGCTTGATTTCAGATGGTTTACATAGTTCAAAGGATGAGGATTAAAGCTTCACGCCTAAATACTTGGTTGTCAGTGTGAGCAGTTCGCTTTCATCGGTAAATGCTCCGATCTTCTTTCCTGCAACAGAACCATCTGGTGCAATAAACCAAGTGACCGGAACCCCTAATCCAAAGTACTCTCGTGAACGCCCATCCGGGTCATACAAGTTAGGCCACAGAATGCCATTTCGTTCTACAAATCTACGGCCATCATCAAAGGTGGCCTCTTCAACATCAATACCTACGAGTGCAACCTTGCCCTGAGCTTTTTCATAAAAGGATCGAAGAATTGGAATTTCTTCCCTGCATGGTCCGCACCAAGATCCCCACACATTAACAAGCATGGGACCTCGTAGTGCGCCTAGTCGTGCACCGGTTGTGCGATCCAAGCAATCCATTTCAATTCCACCAACAAATGATGTGTCCTGTGAAATTGATTCACATGAAACAACTTCACCCTTCACATACGATGAGGAAGGAGAACATGCAGTCAGTAACAGAAGAGCAATGACTACCAACACTTTTCTCATCTAAAATCCTTATCTGTTTTTACTAACAGTAATGCCTTTTCTTTATCCATCTCGCCAATACCAACACTAGGACACATTTTTGCAACTGGGCATGCCCCACAAGCTGGTTTACGTGAATGGCAGATACGACGTCCATGCCAAATCATTCGCTGCGAAAGATTTGTCCATTCAGCTTGTGGAATCAATTGCTGAACAACCATTTCAACTTTTACTGGATCAGTTTCCTTTGTCCAACCAAATCGCCTAGACAAACGTCCAAAGTGTGTATCGACAGTAATGCCTGGTGTATCAAATGCATGTCCTAAAACAACATTGGCAGTCTTGCGACCAACCCCTGGCAATGTAATTAATTCCTCAAGAGTCCGTGGAACTTCTCCGCCGAAATCTTCGAGTAACTTAATGTTTAGCCCTTTTACATTACGTGCTTTAGCGTGGTAAAAACCAGTCGAATGAATGAGCTCTTCTATTTCGTGCAGATCTGCTTTTGCATAGGCCTTGGGATTCTTATACTTCTTAAACAGCGCTGGGGTAACGGTGTTAACTCTCTTATCTGTGCACTGTGCGCTCAGGACGGTTGCAATCAATAACTCCAGCGGGCTAGTGAAATCTAATTCGCATCGAATATGCGGGTAGGTCTTAGTCAGGATCCGATAGACCGCTCTTGCCTCTTTGCGGGTTTCGCTATCGACCACCATGGGTAGTAAAGTACCCCCCGTGCCCATAGATCAAGAAGTAATACGCAAAGCGCCACTTTTTACCGCTTTGGATGATGTCGCTGCCGCTTCCTTGCTCGCAAACATGGTTTCCGTAAAGATTTCAAAGGGATCTGTCTTGTTTGCCGAAGGCGATGAGGGCGATCAACTGTATGTAATTGCTGAAGGTAAGTTAAAGCTTGGAACTTCAAGTGGAGATGGCCGCGAAAACCTACTCTCGATTCTTGGACCTGGCGAAATGTTTGGAGAATTAAGTCTTTTTGATCCAGGCCCACGCACATCAACTGCAACGGCTGTTACTGATGCAAAGTTACTCAGTCTTGGCCAAGAAAAATTGCTCCCATGGCTTGCTGAGAATCCAAAGGTTGCATTGCAACTTCTAGCTCGTTTAGCACAACGACTACGCCGCACAAATGAAGCCGTGGGTGATTTAGTGTTCTCTGATGTTCCAGGGCGCGTCGCTAAGGCACTTATTGATCTGGGCGAGCGTTTTGGAAAAAAAACTGAAGAAGGTTTATTTGTTCACCATGATCTAACGCAAGAAGAGTTAGCCCAACTAGTTGGTGCATCTCGCGAAACAGTTAATAAAGCACTTGCAGATTTCGCAGGACGCAACTGGCTAAAGCTAGATGGTCGCGCAGTACTCATTACAGATTTTGAACGCCTATCAAAGCGCGGTAAATAGTTAGTCTGTAATTTCGACTGTTAGTTCAATTTCCACTGGTGAGTTAAGTGGAAGTTCTGCAATTCCAACAGCACTACGTGCATGCTTTGCACCATCGCCCCAGATTGCTATAAACAATTCAGAGGCTCCGTTGACTACGCCCGGATGACCGATAAAGCCTGGTACTCCGTTTACATATCCGACAACTCGCACAATCTTTGTAATCTTGTTTACATCAGCAACAGTTTCGACAGCTGCAAGAGCGTTAAGTGCACAAATCTGTGCAAGTTCTTTTGCACGATCTGGAGTGATCTCACCATCAACCTTTCCAACGCCAGCCATTTCTCCGCCAGCTAATGGAAGTTGTCCTGCAGTAAAAACTAAATTACCTGTGCGAATCGCTGGAACGTATGCAGCAACTGGTTTTGCAGCAACTGGAAGCTCTAAACCAAGTTCAGCTAACTTCGCACGAACATCTACGGTGTTCATGCAATTTCTCTCTTCATATAAGCAACAAGCTGTTCTCCTGTGCCGGGTGCTGGAATAACTTGAACAAGCTCCCACCCATCAGAACCCCATGTATCAAGGATCTGCTTAGTTGCATGTGAAAGAAGTGGAACGGTTGCGTATTCATACTTAGTCATTTGTTGAGACTCTCTTTCACTAGTGATGAAACGAGTGCCCCATCAGCCTTTCCTGCAATCTTTGCCTTGATAGCGCCCATTACCTTGCCCATATCTGCAGGGCCTGCAGCACCAGTAGCTGCGATTGCATCAGCGATGATCTGCTTAACCTCATCTGCAGTTAACTGTGCAGGCAAATACTTGGCAATAACTTCACCTTCAGATTTTTCTAGCGCAGCCTTTTGTGGATGGCCCGCACCTTCAAATGCTTCCGCCGCTTCGCGACGCTTCTTTGCTTCGCGAGACAAAACAACAATTACTTCGTCATCACTTAAGACGCGTGCTTCTTTTCCTGCAACCTCTTCATTTGTAATTGCAGTAAGAACCATACGGATGGTGCTGGATGTAATTTCGTTGCGGCCACGAATTGCTTCTGTTAAGTCGGCGCGTAATGTTTCTTTTATGCTCATTTTGTTAACTCTACAGCCAATAGCTCTGCGATCTGAGCGGTATTAAGGGCAGCACCCTTGCGGAGATTGTCTCCGCACAAGAACAAATCAAGTGATTTCTTGTCATCTGGTGATCGACGCACACGGCCTACCCATGTTGCATCTGTGCCAACCGCATCATTTGGTGTTGGAAACTTCTTGTTTTCAGGATCATCAAGCAAAGTAACACCGGCTGCTTTTTCAAGAAGCTTTTGCGCTCCCTTGCGAGTTACCTCGTTCTTAAAGGTTGCATGCACTGCGAGTGAATGTGTTGTTAAAACAGGAACACGAACACATGTTGCAGAAACCTTCAGGCGTGGCATTCCTAGAATCTTGCGAGATTCATTGCGAACCTTGAGCTCTTCGGATGTGTAGCCATCTTCTTTGAGTGAACCTGCCCATGGAATAACGTTGAGTGCAAGGGGTGCAGGAAACACATCATTGTTTGTAACAACAGTACGAACATCTCCTGTTGCCTCACCAAGATTCTTTCCTGCTACTGCAGAGATCTGTGCACGTAGTGCATCGATTCCAGGTTGTCCTGCACCAGATGCCGCCTGATAGGAAGCAACTACAAGTTCCTTTAATTGATACTTCTTATTAAGTGCGCCCATAGCAACAATCATTGAAAGAGTTGTGCAGTTTGGATTTGAAATGATTCCCTTAGGGCGCTTCTTGGTGTCCTTTGGATTAACTTCAGGAACGACCAATGGAACTTTTGGATCCATACGGAATGCACCAGAGTTATCAACAACGATTGCACCGCGAGAGACAGCAATTGGTGCCCACTCAGCAGAAACCTCATCTGGAACATCAAACATCGCAACATCGATGCCATCAAATGCCTCAGGTGAAAGTGCAACAACAGTTAGCTCTTCTCCGCGACACATCAACTTCTTGCCTGCGCTACGAGCAGAGGCGATCAGACGGATCTCGCCCCACACATCTTTGCGCTCAGACAAAATACCGAGCATCACGGTGCCAACTGCCCCGGTTGCTCCAACTACTGCAAGTGTTGGCTTCTTAGCGACTTTCTTCACTTTTTTACTCATCGCCCTGTTCCTCCATATACAACAGCTTCGCTTTGGTCTGCATCTAATTCAAAGGCGGTGTGAGCTGCTTTCGCTCCACGCTCAAGATCTGTCTGGCGGCAAATAATTGAAATACGAATTTCAGAAGTAGAAATCATTTCAATGTTCACGCCAGCATCAGAGAGTGCGCCAAAGAATGTTGCTGTTACTCCTGGATGTGAGCGCATACCAGCGCCAACTAATGACAATTTACCAATTTGATCATCGTATTGAATTGAAGCAAAGCTAACTTCTCCTTGTAGCTTCTGCAATATTGCAGTTGCTGCGGCGCCTTCTGCCTTTGGCAATGTAAATGAAATATCTGTCAATCCTGTGGCAGCGGCAGAAACATTTTGCACGATCATGTCGATGTTAATGTCGGCATCTGCAATCGCTTGGAAGATGCGAGCAGCAACACCAGTGCGGTCAGGTACTCCGACGATCGTTATTTTGGCCTCAGATTTATCGTGTGCGATTCCTGAGATGATTGCTTGTTCCATGCTGCCTCCTTCTGGATGATCTTTGACCACCCATGTTCCTTCATTTGTTGTAAAAGATGAACGTACGTGAATTGGTAGGTTGTAACGGCGTGCGTATTCAACGCAACGCAAATGCAGAACTTTTGCACCACTTGCTGCAAGTTCAAGCATTTCATCGTAAGTAACTGTCTTTAACTTACGAGCAGTTGGAACAACACGTGGATCGGCGCTAAAAACGCCATCAACATCTGTGTAGATTTCGCAAACATCTGCGTCCAACGCTGCAGCTAAGGCAACAGCTGTTGTGTCACTACCACCGCGACCCAACGTTGTTACATCCTTAGTGTCTTGCGAAATTCCTTGGAAGCCAGCAACGATTGCAATTGCACCGGCATCTAACGCTTCCTTAATTCGACCAGGTGTCACATCAATAATGCGAGCGCGACCATGTGCAGATGTTGTAATCACACCTGCTTGGCTGCCTGTAAATGAAAGAGCTTCATGACCCAAGTTATTAATTGCCATTGCAAGAAGTGCCATTGAAATTCGCTCACCGGCTGTTAACAACATATCTAGTTCGCGGCCCTGAGGAATTGGCGTGATTTGTTCTGCCAGATCAATGAGTTCATCAGTGGTATCACCCATGGCAGAGACCACGACCACAACCTGATTACCGTCCCGCTTTGCCGCCACAATTCTGTTGGCTACGCGCTTCATGCCTTCGGCATCTGCCACCGAAGAGCCGCCATATTTCTGAACAATTAGTCCCATGCCTCAATCATGAAGCACAGAATCCTTTGAGGCTACCCAATTTCCCTTATTTCTCAAATAATGAGACAGGGAACATGTCAAATAATGAGATTAAACATCCCTGCGGCCCTCAAAGGCACGTCCCAAGGTAACTTCATCGGCATACTCCAAATCTCCGCCCACCGGCAAACCACTAGCCAACCGCGAAACTTTTATATCCATCGGCTTTATCAGGCGAGATAAATAGGTGGCTGTTGCTTCCCCTTCAAGGTTTGGATCAGTTGCCAAGATAACTTCAACAATTCCGGCATCTGCCAAACGAATCATTAGCTCGCGAATTCGAAGTTGTTCGGGGCCAATGCCATCAATCGGACTGATCGCTCCCCCGAGCACATGGTACTTACCGCGAAATTCGCGAGTACGTTCAATTGCAATTACATCTTTGCTCTCTTCAACCACACAAATGGTGGTGTTGTCACGGCGAGGGTCTCTGCAAATACGGCATTCATCCTCTTCAGAGACATTTCCACACACCACACAAAACTTAACTCGCTCTTTAACCACACGAATTGAATCAACTAAAGCAGAGGCAACTTCAGCATCTGATTGCAAAATATGGAATGCGATGCGCTGAGCACTCTTTGGACCAATACCAGGCAGACGACCGAGGGCGTCAATTAGATCTTGAATCGCACCTTCATACATACCTGACATCTATTACTTACCCTCAACAATTTTTGCGCCAAGTTCTTTTGCCAAAAGTGCCGCACCTGACAAAAGCACAGCATCACTTGGTGCTTCAGATGTTCTTGTTTCTCTAGCTGCCGGCGTATTGGTATCAATTGAAGGATCAACTACAACTGCAATCTTTCGATCTAACCCCACCACATCAATAAATGCGTTGCGCAAAATCACATCAGATTCAGAACGCTCAAAGCTTTCCTTCGCACCTGCATTAACAATGCCTATAGTGATTGCGCTTTCATCAACAGAAAGCACCTGCGCACTTGCTGACAACAGTGACCACGTCAGCCTGCGACGCTTCTTCACATCTTCAATAACATCTGGCCAGGCTCTGCGCAGTGCAGCAATATCAAAGTTGCCTGGAGCACTAGCTTTTGGTGCAGCAACTGGTGCTGCTTCTTTTTCTTTAACAACAGGCTTTTCTTCTTGTGCTTTAGGAGCAGGGGTTGCTTTGACTTGTGGTGCTGCAGAAGTCAGTGGGGCGATGTTTTCTGCGCGTTCTAACCGTTCAATACGAGAGAGCATTCCCGCTTCAGTGTTATCGCCAATTGGCAACAAAATGCGCCCGCATATGAGCTCCAGGATCAAGCGTGGGGCTGTGGCACCGCGCATTTGGGTCAAGCCTTCTGCTGCAATATCGGCAGCTCTTGAAAGATTTGCCGTTCCAATTCTGTTTGCCTGATTGCGCATGCGTTCCATCTGATCATCTGGCATATCGCGCAAGATTGAATTGGCGGTCGAATCTTTAAGAGCATCAACAATCATTAAGTCTCTAATACGTTCCAACATGTCACTGGTAAATCTACGTGGATCATGCCCTGATTCGATTACACGATCGATTGTCTTAAACAGTGTAGCGCCATCGTGGGCTGCAATTGCATCGATTGCATCATCGAGTAGCGCACCATCAGTAAATCCAAGTAGCTGGATTGCTATGTCATAGCTAACGCCATCTTTGCCAGCCCCAGCAAGTAGCTGCCCTAAAACAGAAAGTGCATCACGCACAGAGCCACCAGATGCGCGAACAACAAGTGGAATAACACCCTTATCAACCTTTACGCCTTCTGCATTACAAATCTTTTCAAGGTGGGCGGCCAACGTTCCTGGTGGAACTAAACGGAATGGATAGTGATGTGTTCGTGAACGAATAGTTGCAATCAACTTATCTGGCTCTGTTGTTGCAAAGATGAAAATCACATGCGCCGGAGGTTCTTCAACAACTTTAAGTAACGCATTTGCAGCACCTGGTCCAAGCTGATGTGCTTCATCAATAATGTAAATCTTGTAACGGCTTTGAACTGGTGCAAAGAATGCCTTGTCGCGAAGATCGCGTGCATCATCTACTAAACCGTGGGTTGCAGCATCTAGTTCAATAACATCTAATGAACCCGGGCCATTCGCAACTAAATCTTTACATGATTGACAATCACCACATGGACTTGGTGTTGGACCCTTAACGCAATTAAGCGAGCGCGCCATAATTCGTGCGCTAGAAGTTTTTCCGCAACCACGTGGACCACTAAATAAATATGCGTGGTGTGTGCGACCTGATTCCAAAGCATTTGAAAGTGGAACAGTTACATGTTCTTGTCCGATGACATCTGCAAAAACAGAGGGACGATATTTACGATACAAAGCTAATGACATCGCCGTGCTCCTCTACTGTTC
>JBILAD010000029.1:0-11259 GCA_044354355.1 Candidatus Planktophila sp.
CGGAGATTAGAACCTTCTCAAGAGCTTCAAACTCTTCGATGCACTTTCCAGAACCTTCAGCAACAGCATCCAATGGACGCTCTGCAATATGAATTGGCATTCCGGTTTCTTTGCGAAGGCGCTCATCTAGACCCTTTAGAAGTGCTCCACCACCGGTGAGAACAATTCCACGATCCATGAGATCTGATGCAAGCTCAGGAGGAGTCTTATCGAGTGTGCTCTTCACAGCGTTAACGATTGAGTTAACTGGCTCTTCAAGTGCCTTGCGAATCTCTGCAGCTGAAACAACGATTGTCTTTGGAAGACCTGTTGCTAAATCGCGACCGCGAATTTCTGCATCATTTTCACCAGCCAGTGGGTAAGCAGATCCGATCGCCATCTTGATCTCTTCTGCTGTGCGCTCTCCCAAAAGTAGTGAGAATTCACGCTTAACCCAGTTAATAATTGATTGATCTAGCTCATCGCCACCCACACGAATAGATAGTGAGGTAACGATTCCACCCAATGAAATAACAGCAACTTCAGTCGTACCGCCACCGATATCTACAACCATGTTGCCTGTTGGCTCGTGGATTGGAAGACCAGCACCGATTGCCGCTGCCATTGGCTCTTCAATGATGTAAACCTTACGAGCACCTGCTGCATAACCAGCATCTTTAACTGCGCGCTGCTCAACACCTGTAATACCTGATGGAACACACACAACGATTCTTGGCTTAGCCAAGTAGCGACGACGGTGCACCTTTTGGATGAAGTAGCGCAACATGCGCTCTGTTGTGTCAAAGTCTGCGATAACGCCATCCTTCAAAGGACGGATAGCAACGATGTTGCCAGGAGTACGACCGATCATCTTCTTTGCTTCAATACCAACAGCCAGAATTCCGCCTGTATCTTGGTTCACAGCAACTACTGAAGGCTCGTTCAAAACAATGCCACGTCCGCGCACATAGACAAGCGTGTTCGCTGTGCCTAAGTCAACGGCCATATCACGGCCGATAAATGACATTCTGCTTCCTTGTGACATTTTTACTCCTTGTACTTATTTACTGGGGAAGAAAATCTGAATTTCACGCGCTGCTGATTCTGGTGAATCAGAGCCATGAACAATATTTTGCACAACCTTTGTTCCTTGATCACGAGCTAGATCACCACGGATTGTTCCGGGCGCAGCAACAGTTGGATCTGTTACACCAGCAAGTGAACGGAATCCTTCGATTACACGATTACCAGAAGCAACGATTGCAACAATTGGGCCAGACATCATGAACTCAACTAGTGGTTCATAAAATGGTTTACCAACATGTTCTGCATAGTGTTGTTCTAGTAATGAACGATCTGCTTGAAGCATGCGCAAAGAATCAATTGCATAACCCTTAGCTTCAATTCGCGAAATTACTTCGCCAACTAAACCACGGGCAACACCATCTGGCTTGACCAGGATTAGGGTTTTCTCTGTGCTCACTCGCCTAGTCTATTAGGGTTTTTTAGGCGCTGCAGCCAGCAAGGCAGCGCGAGCAGCCTCACCCTTGCGGCCCACAACGATGGCGGCCACCCACAGCCCAATCAAAACCACCCCAATAATGAAGAAGGATGGCTCGACAAATCCGAAGGCAATCATCGCTACTTGCATGATCCAACCAAATACAAATCCACCTGGTCGTCTGATAAGTCCAGCTGCAACAAATAGCAAGAACGAAACAACGCAACCATAAATGATTGCAGCGCTGGAAGCATCCTTCATTGCAAGCAGGATTGCAAAACCCATAGTCATACTCTCAGCAATTAGAACCGATGCGCCAAGGAGTTTCATTGTGCAAACTTCTTTCGCAAATAGGTGCGAGCTTCACCAACTGTGACAACAGAGCCAGTCACAATAATTCCAATAGTGTCCTCACTCAGCGGACGCACAGCATCACCAACTGCTCGATCTAGCGCAGCCCCTAAATCTGAAACTTCAAATACACGATCTGCACCAAAAATCTTTGAAGCAATTTTTTCTAACTCACCAGATGGCATGGCTCGTGATGAAGAGCTTTGCGTAACAATGACATGGTCGACAATCTGCTCTAACTCCTGGAATATTCCAGTTGCATCCTTGTCCCCAAAGACACCAACAACTGCGATGATTTCATCAAAGTTAAACTCATTTAACAAAGTATCGGCCAATGCTTTTGCACCATGCGGGTTGTGAGCTGCATCCAAAATAACTGTTGGCTCGCGATGGACTACTTCGCAACGACCAGGCGATGTCACTGCAGCAAAACCAGCGCGAACCGCATCGATATCTAGAGGTTGATCGCCAAAGAATGCTTCAACAGCCACAAGTGCCGAGGCGGCATTTGCAGCTTGGTGTCGACCATGTAGCGGTAAGAAAATCTCATCGTATGTGTCATGAATGCCTTGAATTGTTAGCAATTGACCGCCAACGGCAACTGCCCTTGATGCCACTGAGTATTCAACGCCTTCTCGAACAACATCTGCCCCTACCTCGGCAGCCTTGCGGATTAACTCCTTGGCAGCCTCAGGCTCTTGCTGGGCAAGGACTACAAAGCCACCTTCTTTGATGATTCCAGCCTTAGTAGCTGCAATCTCATGCAATGTGTTGCCTAGGTACTCCATATGATCAAAACCAATAGGCATCAAGACAGAAACATCAGCTTCAACAACATTTGTTGCATCCCATTGTCCGCCCATGCCAACTTCAATAACCCCAACATCAACAGGGTGCTCAGCAAAGGCTGCAAAAGCTAATGCTGTTATCGCTTCAAAGAAGGAAATTGGATGTTCAAACTTTGTATCCATTAAATCTAAATAGGCAGCGATGTCATTATAAGAAAAGATTAATTCTTTAGGATCAATGGGTTCGCCATTAATTGCAATACGTTCACGATATGATTCAAGATGTGGGCTCGTAAAGCGCCCTGTGCGAAGTCCATGGGCGAACAATAATGAATCAATCATTCGCGACGTCGTCGTCTTACCGTTTGTGCCACCAATGTGAATCGTTGGATAGGTTAATTGTGGTGAACCCAGCAGATCAACCAGGGCAGCAATGCGTTCGGTAGTTGGCGCGATGCGAGTTTCTGGCCAACGGGCAAGCAACGCCTGCTCAATTGCATCAACTCTTTCTTGATCATCTGGAGAAATCATCATCGTGGCAAAGCTTCTAAGGCAGATGTAATGCGCGCAATATCTGCAGTGGTCTTTTCAAGGCGCTCACGAATTTCAACGACAACATCTGCAGGTGCTTTAGCCATAAAACCCTGATTGTTCAACTTCACTTCTGCCGTTTGCTTATCTTTCGTAGCGGTTACTAAGTCCTTTTCAAGGCGAGCACGCTCTGCAACAACATCGATTGATCCTGTTAGGTCAAACTCGATTGTCACACCAGCTGCTTCACACTTTGCACTGGGTGTTATATCTGCCAACTCCATGCGCACAACAAAGGCAATTGCAGATGCGTAATTAGCGACTTCACCTGTTGCAACTATGCGGCCTGGAATCTTGAGTGAACTCTTGATGCCTTGATCGTTACGGAAGCGTCGAACCTCAGTAATGATCTCTTGTAGCTCAGAAACCAACTTTTCAGCCTTTGTATCGAGGTGAGCTGGGTTAGCTATAGGCCAGGTGGCAACAACTAATGACTCTCCCCCAGTGAGCGTTGTCCACATTTGCTCTGTAATAAATGGCATTACCGGATGCATCAACCGGAAGAGTTGATCAAGCACATGACCCAAAACTCGCTTACTTGATTCCGCATTTCCTGAAGCAAAGGCTTCCTTTGAAAGCTCTAGATACCAGTCACACAGGTCATCCCATGCAAAGTGATACATCAGTTCACAAGCACGTGAAAACTCATACTTTTCTAGAAGCTCTGTTGTCTCTTTAACAGTTTCAGATAGGCGACTTAGGATCCACTTATCAATTGCATTGAGTGAGTCAAGTGGCGGCAGGTCACCTGACACTGTTGCGCCATTCATCATCGCAAAGCGCGTTGCATTCCAAAGCTTTGTAGCAAAGTTACGTGAGCCACCAATCCAGTCTTCGGCAAGTGCTTGATCTGTGCCTGGGTTAGCACCACGTGCCAAAGTAAAGCGCAGCGCATCTGCGCCGTACTTATCCATAAACTCAATTGGATCAACAACATTTCCACGGCTCTTTGACATCTTCTTACCAAATTGATCGCGCACTAGACCGTGCAACATGATTGTTTTAAATGGTGCAACACCATCCATGGCAAAGGTTGACATCATCATCATGCGCACAACCCAGAAGAACAAGATGTCATAACCAGTTACAAGAACAGATGTTGGATAGAACTTTGCAAGGTCTGCAGTCTTTTCTGGCCATCCGAAGGTAGAAAATGCCCACTGCCCAGATGAGAACCAGGTATCTAATACATCTGGATCTTGAGTCCAACCAGCAGGTGCGCTTTCATCCGGTCCAACTACTTGCACCTCACCGTTTGGTCCATACCAAACAGGAATTCTGTGTCCCCACCACAACTGACGAGAGATACACCAGTCGTGCATGTTATCGACCCAGTCAAAGTAACGTGGAGCAAGTTCTTCAGGTTCAATCTTTACTTCACCACTTCGCACAGCATCAGCTGATGCCTTTGCCATAGGTGCAACCTTTACAAACCACTGCTTTGATAAACGTGGCTCAACTGTTGTATCGCAACGCTGGCAGTGTCCAACTGCGTGCATGTATGGACGTTTTTCGGCAACGATGCGACCTTCAGCGCGAAGTGCTTCAACAACAGCCTTACGTGCATCAAAGCGATCCATGCCATCGAAAACGCTATTGGTACCAATAACTTTTGCATCCGCATCCAAGATCACAATGTTTGCCAAGTTATGGCGCATACCAATCTCAAAGTCATTTACATCGTGGGCTGGGGTAACTTTGACTGCGCCAGTTCCAAAAGCAGGATCAACATGCTCGTCGGCAACAATGGGGATCTCGCGATTGATCAGTGGCACCTTAACTGTTTTGCCGATCATGTGTGAGTACCGCTTGTCATCTGGATTGACAGCAACTGCGGTATCGCCCAGCATTGTTTCAGCACGTGTTGTTGCAACAACGATTGCGCTATCGCCTTCGCCATAGCGGATTGACACTAGCTCGCCTGCATCATCACTATGTTCAACTTCGATATCTGACAACGCTGTTAAGCATCGAGGACACCAATTGATAATTCTTTCAGCACGATAGATAAGTCCTGCCTCATACATGCGCTTAAATATTGTTACAACAGCCTTGGACATTCCTTCATCCATAGTAAAACGCTCGCGTGACCAATCAACAGAAGACCCTAGACGCTTCATCTGTTCAAGAATTGCACCGCCAGATTCTTCTTTCCATTCCCACACTTTTTTAACAAACTCTTCGCGACCAAGATCATGACGTGATTTACCATCTGCTGCTAATTGTTTTTCAACTACGTTTTGAGTTGCAATGCCCGCATGATCCATTCCGGGTAACCACAAGACTTCAAAGCCTTGCATGCGCTTCATGCGCGACAAGCAATCCTGCAATGTTTGATCTAGTGCGTGACCAATGTGCAAAACACCGGTGACATTAGGTGGTGGCAAAACAATAGAAAACGGTGGCTTGTCAGAAGTTGCATCAGCTGTGAAATATCCGGCAGTCATCCACTTTTCATACAGCGGAGCCTCAATCTCGTGTGGCGAGAAGGATGCGGCTAATTCACGGCTTGAAGACATAGTGCGCAGTCTAGATTATGCGCTCTTCTCCTCTGCACCTTTTGGTGCTCGTGAGCGCTTTGGACCGGTGTGATTTAGCAATGTTGGCGCTCCACCAGATGTGATGCACTCCTTGGTGATAATCACCTTTTCAACATCTGTGCGGCTTGGAACTTCATACATCACTGTGAGAAGGACAGATTCCATGATTGCGCGCAGGCCACGTGCACCTGTGCCACGCTCTTGTGCAAGATCTGCGATCGCATCCAAAGCTTCTTCATCAAAATCTAGCTCAACATGATCTAGATCAAATAGTCGCTGATACTGCTTCACAAGAGCGTTCTTTGGCTCTGTAAGGATCTGCATTAACGCTGGCTTATCAAGATTTTCAACACTAGTTAATACCGGCAGGCGACCAATGAACTCTGGAATCATTCCAAACTTCAAAAGATCCTCTGGCATGACATCGGCGAAGATGTCTTTGCGGTTCTTGTCTGTCGCATCTTGCAAGGTTGCGTTAAAGCCAACACCAGATTTTCCGATGCGGCTTTCAATAATCTTTTCAAGACCAGAAAATGCTCCGCCAACAATGAACAAGACATTTGTTGTGTCAATCTGGATGAACTCTTGATGTGGGTGCTTGCGACCGCCCTGTGGTGGCACAGATGCAACTGTTCCTTCAAGAATCTTCAAGAGCGCCTGCTGAACACCTTCACCTGACACATCGCGTGTAATTGATGGGTTCTCAGATTTGCGTGCAACCTTATCGATCTCATCGATGTAGATAATTCCGGTCTCAGCCTTTTTCACATCATAATCTGCAGCTTGCAAAAGCTTGAGCAAGATGTTTTCAACATCTTCACCAACATATCCAGCCTCGGTTAGCGCTGTTGCATCTGCGATTGCAAATGGAACGTTGAGCATGCGAGCCAAAGTCTGTGCCATAAGTGTCTTGCCACAACCAGTTGGTCCGAGCATCAAAATATTTGACTTGGCTAATTCAATAGCACCATCACCCTTTGACTCACCGCTCTGCACGCGCTTGTAGTGGTTATAGACGGCAACAGATAAAGACTTCTTTGCGCGATCTTGTCCGATTACATACTGATCTAGAAATTCAAAGATTGCTTGTGGCTTTGGAAGCTCTGCCAAACCAAGGGATGCAGCCTCGCTGAGTTCTTCAACGATGATTTCATTACAGAGCTCAATACATTCATCGCAAATATAAACGCCAGGACCGGCAATGAGCTTCTTAACTTGCTTCTGGGTCTTGCCACAGAAGGAGCACTTCAGCAGATCGCTTGTTTCACCGATTCTTGTCATGTCTCAATTTTACGTTCTTGTGCCGATTCGTGCTTGGGTTTTTGCGCTTACTTCTGTTCGCCGTGAGAATAATTAGCAGGAGGAATTGGCATTTTCATATCTTTAACACCAGGAACCCGAAGAATCGCAAAGCTAATCAGCACATGAAAGATTGATGCACCTATCAACAACTCTTTTTCACCAAAGAATGCAACTGCAGGGCCAATTAAAGCCATTCCGATTGGCATTAATCCAGCAGAACCCATGTGATCAATGGAAAACACTCGGCCCTGTAGATGTTGTGGGACTTCTCGCTGCACCGCCGAAGACCACCATGCTTCCCAGGGCCCAACTGAAAATCCTGCCAACAAATAAGCAACTACAACAAATGTTTCAGAAACCGGAAATGCCAAAGCTAACGGGGCGATGATGATGAACATCCACACAAAGATTGACACATAGCCTTCATGTTTTACCTTGATCTTCACGCACAGCAGCGCTGAAATAATGCTGCCAACTGAAAAGGCTGCCGCTGACAATGCAAATGGTGTGTTTGAATCAAATTCACGACGGCTAATTACTGGCAGAAGGACAGTTTCGGCAGCAATAACAACCATTAACTGAACAGAAACCATCAGGATAAAAGCGCCAATCCATGGAATATCTCGCACGGTGCGCAAGCCCTCACGTAGCTCTGTCAAAAATGGTTCCTGCTCGCGCTTATTGCCATTGATATCTTCTTTGATTTTGGAGAGAAAATAAGTTCCAAATGCAAAAGCAACAGCTGTGAAGATAAAAGTAAATCTAGCCCCAACTAGAAATACTGATGCACCACCTATGCCGGGGCCGACTATGGATGCACCTTTGGTCACAATGTTACGTGCCACATTTGCTGCAGGAAGTTTCTCATCAGGAACAAGACTTGGGATTATTGCGCCAGCTGCTGCTGCGCCAAATGCATCACCCACACCCATCAAGAAAACGGCCAACCCTAAAAAGATGTGAGGCATTGTTGGAGTCGAAACAAAAATCATAGAAACAACCAGGGCGGATCTAAACAAGTCTGCACCGATCATGACATTTCTGCGAGGCAATCTATCTGCCCACACACCAGCAAATGGTGCAAAGACAACTCCAGATAAAATTCGTGCACCAAGAATTAATCCTAAAGAAGTTGCTGTTCCGCCAGCATCAAGAACAGCAACAGCTAGTGCGATGGGAAAGGCAGATGCTCCCAATACAAAGATTGTGTTTGAAAACCAAAAGAACCGGTATCCCTTGTATGACCAAAGGGAACCCGGCTCAAATAGTTTCAATTAAATGTAAAGAAGAATTACTTCTTAGCCTTTCGTGAAGCAAGTACTTGATCAATGATTCCGTACTCAACAGCCTCTGCTGCTGTAAGAATCTTGTCACGCTCAATATCTTTGCGAATCTCCTCTGAAGACTTCACAACGTGGCGTGAGAGCAAGTCTTCTTGCAAGCGAGTGATGCGATCGATTTCGCGTGCTTGAATCTCGATATCAGATGCCTGACCGCCACCTTCAGATGAAGGTTGGTGAATCAAAATACGTGAATGCTCTAGTGCGTAACGCTTTCCCTTTGCACCACCAGCAAGAATGACAGCTGCAGCAGATGCTGCCTGGCCCAAGCAAATAGTGCTGATATCTGGGCGCACAAATTGCATCGTGTCATAAATTGCAGTTAGCGCTGTAAAAGATCCACCAGGTGAGTTGATGTAGATCATGATGTCACGATCTGGATCCATTGATTCCAGAGTCAAGAGCTGTGCCATGACATCGTTTGCAACTGTGTCATCAATTGGCTGACCCATGAAAATGATGCGCTCTTCAAAAAGCTTTGTGTATGGATCTTGACGCTTGTATCCGTAGGCTGTTTTTTCTTCAACAGTAGGAAGAACGTAGCGAGCATTAATTTCTTGGAATGTCATTACGCTTTGCCTCCAGTGATCTGTCCCAGTGAAGTAACTACATGATCAACAAAACCATAATCTTTTGCATCACTTGCATTAAACCAATTGTCGCGATCTGAGTCTGCAAGAATCTTTTCTAGAGTCTGACCGGTGTGCAGAGCATTCAACTCTGAAAGAGTTTGCTTAGTAATAGCCATTTGCTCAGCCTGAATTCGAATATCAATTGCATTTCCACCAATTCCACCTAGTGGTTGGTGCATCAAGATGCGAGAGCTCTTTGTTGAGTAACGCTTGCCCTTGGCACCAGATGTCAGAAGGAACTGACCCATTGAAGCGGCCATTCCAAAAGTAACTGTTGCAACATCATTTGGGATGAGTTGCATGGTGTCGTAGATCGCCATACCTGCAGTCACAGAACCACCAGGTGAGTTGATATACATAAAAATATCTTTCTTTGAATCAAGTGAAGAAAGAAGAAGCAACTGAGCACACACCATGTTGGCCATGTCGTCGCGGACTTCACCTGACAAGAAGACAATTCGCTCTTCAAGCAGGCGGTTATAAATCTGGTCCTTCATCTTGCTCTCTGTGTCCACGTCAATTGCCTCCCGTATTTTTACCTGTCATGACCTTAACAATTAAGCAGCCCAAATGCTTCCCGATTATGAGAAATACATGCGTGAACTATGTCGTGTTCGCTCTAGGCAGAGAGAAGAGAGAGGAATTAAGCCTCTTCGACTAGATCTGCCGGGTTGGCCTTTGGAGCTAGGGCTTCCAGGTCAATGACATTGCCTGAAGCATCCTTAACAGTGATTCGACCCAGAACTGATGCCAACGCCTTTGCGCGCGTTACCTCGGCTACCAACTGCTGAATCTGTCCAGCCTTTTGCAACTCTTCTGCAAACTGCTGAGGGGCCATTCCGTAACGCTGTGATGTGCGAACCAAGTATTCGGTTAACTCAATCTCAGTGACCTGAACATCCTCAGATGAAACGATTGCATCGAGCAAGAAATCTGACTTTAACGATGAGCGAACCTGGCCATCTACCTCGGCACGGTGCTCTGCATCTTCCAAGCGGCCTTCACCCTGAAGGTGATCATTTACTTCTAGTTCAACAAGATTATCTGGAACTGGAATCTCATTATCTGCCAGCAGTTTTTCAACTAGGCGATCGCGTGCTTGTGCACCTTGTTCCATCTTCTTCACGCGCTCAAGACGTGTAACAAAATCTGCTTTTAACTCAGCAAGTGTGTCGAACTCAGATGCCAGCTTTGCAAATGCATCATCAACTGGTGGAAGCTCGCGCTCTTTAACAGCCTTAACCGTTGCTGTTACCTCGCCCTTTTCACCCTCTTGCTGACCAACAAGCTGTGTTTCAAAAGTCTTAACATCTCCGGCCTTCATACCGATGAGCTTTTCATCAAGACCATCAATCATCTTGTCTGATCCAACTTCGTATGAGATGTCGTTAGCTTGTCCGCCATCAACCTCTTTGCCATCGATGAATGCAGTCATATCAAGAGTAGTGAAATCACCGTTCTTAACTTCGCGCTCAACAGTTGTCAGTGTTCCAAAACGTGTGCGCAATGATTCGATCTGCTCTTCAACATCAGCATCTGCAACGACTACATCATCAACTTCGATTGTAATCTTTGAGAAATCAGGCAAGACAACCTCTGGGCGCACATCAACCTCAACGGTAAAGACAAGCTTGTCTTTATCTACAAACTCTTTAACATCAACTTCTGGGCGACCAATAACTGCAACGGAGTGCTCACGTGCTGCTTGGCCATAAAACTCTGGAAGAGCTGTGTTGATTGCCTCATCGATAACAGCTCCGCGACCAACGCGCTGATCGATCATTGAAGCTGGAATTTTTCCCTTACGGAAACCAGGAATGTTTACCTGCGCAGCAACCTTCTTGTATGCGTTAGCAACATGTGATTCAAGCTCAGAGTAAGCAACCTCAACATCAAGACGAACGCGAGTTGGAGATAGAACTTCGAGTGAACTTTTCACAGATTGCTCCTAATGGGATTGAGGAAGACCGATACAAACTGGTCGGGGCGGGGAGATTCGAACTCCCGATCTCCTGCTCCCAAAGCAGGCGCGCTAGCCACTACGCTACGCCCCGAGGCGCAAAGCAGGAGTCTAAACCAGATTTCGTACTCTGATTACCGACCCAGTACCTTTAGTCCCTAAGCACCCGCGGGTGTAGCTCAATGGTAGAGCCCCAGCCTTCCAAGCTGGCCATGCCGGTTCGATCCCGGTCACCCGCTCCAGTTTGTTTACCCGATAGATCCGACCTTGTTTAT
>JBILAD010000127.1:0-3087 GCA_044354355.1 Candidatus Planktophila sp.
TAACTATCTAACTGCTCAATAACACCCTTAACCTGGCGCTGGGCAGTTGTTTTTCCACTCTTTGCAACAGTCATGATCGTTTCGCACCATGAGCTATATGCGGCATCGACTGCCGCTAAACGCTTGGCAATATTGTCGAAATCTTGCGCGTTGTTCTTTGGCATGAGCTCAAAGATGGAGCGCACATTTGACGGTGGTGATGTCAAAACATTCCACAGCACAAAACCCTCTTGACTGTCATACAAAGCAAGGCCTGATTCGAGGCGCTCTGTCATAACAGCCTTTGCAATACGATCAATTTCATCAATTGGTTGCATTGCAGAGAGCTTCTTCAAAGTTTCGCGAGTTAAATTCGCGCTGACTTCTGCTGCTGCTATTGAAAAGTCATCTAGTTTGTCTTGGTTGAGTCCATTACCAAGATAGGTGCAGCCCATTGGACTAAGAGCTGCTTCTTGATCGATGTAAACATCGCTGATTTCAAATATGGGTGATCTATGTGTCATGGGTGAAGTTTGGCAGTGGTGCTGGGCTTTGTCCACGGTTAATTATGCGAAAGTGCCCTAGGCTTACAAGCATGAGCCAAACCCCTTTAGTACCACCAAAGCTACGTGGTTGGTTTCACCTAGGGGCAACTCCAGCGGTCATCATCGCTTCACTTGTTCTATTTATATTGAGTAAATCTTCTCTTAAGTTTGCAGTAGCTATTTACTCCATAACAGCAATTATGTTATTCAGCGTTTCAGCGATCTATCACCGAGTCCCATGGGTGCCTGAAAAGAAAAAAATATGGCGTCGCTGGGATCATGCAAATATTAATTTATTGATTGCTGGCTCATACACACCTTTTGCAGTTGCTTTACTAGAGGGACGTGATCGAACCATCTTGTTGGCGGTTGTGTGGATTGGTGCAACCCTAGGCGTTGCTCTTCGGGTTTTTTGGATAGGTGCGCCTCGCTGGTTATATGTTGCTAATTACTTGGCCTTGGGCTGGGTTGCCGTTTTCTATACTCCTGCCCTCTATCGCGCGGGTGGTTTATGGGTACTACTCCCAATCGTTATCGGGGGTTTGTTCTACTCAGTGGGTGCGATCTTCTACGCTCTCAAGCGCCCTGGCCGTGCCGCAAAGTACTTTGGCTTCCACGAGCTCTTCCATATCTTCGTGCTTGCTGCCTGGATTAGTCAGTACATAGCGATCTCCGTGGCGATTTACAGTAAATAGGTCATTGCTCTAACCTAAGCCATCTCTACACAGGGTTTTTAAACAGGTATGAATTGAGCAGCGAGGTGCACGATGGCGCAGAAGAAGAACTTCCTTAATTGGGTGGGCTTTACTGAAGAAGAGAGCACAAACCTGCCTTCATCTGTTGATCGCATCCGTGAACTTGAAGCACAGATTGCCGATCTAAAGTCTCGCCGTGACATCACCGGCTTAACTAAAGAAGAGTTTGAAATTCTCGCAACTGAAACTGCGATGTCAATGATCAAATCTGCACAAGCCCGTGAAAGCAAGGCGCAAGTTGCAGCCACTCGTTTAGTCTCAGAAACCGCTCGTGCAACAAAGGAAGAGTTAGAAGCAGCTGATGCAAAGGCTCGCACAATTCTTTCTGGTGCCGAAACTCGTGGACGCAAATACATCCAAGCTGCTGAATCTGAAGCAGAAGAGAAGATTGCACTAGCTGAATCAGAAGCAGAAGCACTGATGGAGAGCAAGAAGCGTGAAATCTCTGCTCTTGCAACAGCTGCCCGTCGCGAAGGCGACCGAATCATTACCGAAGCAACATCTGAGGTAACCGGATATCGTCAATGGCTTTCAGGTGTTATTTCAGAAGCTGAGCGTCTATATAGAATTCAAAAGCAATCACTGGATGCCGCAGAATCTGCAATCCAACAATCACGAAATCGCCTAGATGGTGCATTCCAGCGGTTAGAGGAGCTTCAAAAAAGCGTGCTAGATAACTTGAATGCAGATGACACGCTGATTAATCCAGGACCTTTGAAGGTTGCAAGCCAACGGACACGTCCAGCATTAGCAGCACCAAAAAAGAAAGCTAAAAAAGCTCCGGCAAAGAAGAGTGCTGCAAAGAAATCTGCAAAGCGCTAAATAGCTCATCGCTATTTAAAACAGCGTTACTTCGTAGGAGTTAATCAATCATGGCCAATGAACGAGGTATCCGATACATACCTGCAATAGATGGCTTGCGTGCTGTGGCAGTTATCGCAGTAATGCTCTACCACTTAGGTTTTGAATGGATTCCTGGCGGCTTTTTAGGCGTTGACCTCTTTTTTGTAATCTCTGGCTATGTAATTACTCGATTGCTGCTGGATTCGATTCAACGCAGTGGTGGTTTAGATCTACGGGCTTTCTATGTGGCACGCATCCGTCGATTATTGCCACCACTTGTCTTCATGATCATCACAACAACTATTGTTGTTGGTCTATGGGCGCCAGATACTATGCGGCGATTTTTAGGCGATACTCCTTTTGCGCTGTTCGGCGGAATGAATTGGTGGTTAGTTTTTCGAGAAACTGATTACTTTGAAGCAATTGGACGTCCGCCGCTCTTGCAACACACCTGGTCTTTGGGTGTAGAGGCACAGTTCTACTTAGTGTGGCCGCTGATTTTGTTATTGGTTCTGCGTTATTTTGGAAAAAACAAGATCCCTGGTGCCGCGCTATTGATCGCGGCCTTTTCAGGTATTGCTTTGCTAGTGGTCTCGCTCCAGATAGATGCAGCTAGCACCACAAAGGTAAGCCACGTTTACTTCGGAACAGATACTCACAGTATTGGTTTGTTTCTAGGGGCTGCATTAGCCGTCCGATGGATTCCACAAAACCTTCAGGAAACAGTTTCGCGTAAGGCTCAGGATTTTATTGACGGAATTGGAGTATTTGGATTTCTAGGAATCATTGCGGCATTTCTATTTATTGAGGAATCTGATCCAACTTTGTATAAGTTGGCATTCCCATTAGCCGGTGTATTCGGATGCGCAATCATCACTTCAATTGTTCACCCAGCATCACGGTTTGCACCTATTTTAAGCAGCAAGCCATTTGTGTGGATTGGCGAACGCTCCTATGCAATCTAT
>JBILAD010000030.1:0-10889 GCA_044354355.1 Candidatus Planktophila sp.
CTTTGAAACACGATTAAATCTAGATTCAGGTATTTGGGTATCTAACCCAGGAAAAATATCTCGGGCTGTTAGATTCATAACGCGACAAGATTTTTGCTATGCGTAAAACTCGGCGGAAATAATCTCAACTGAGATCTCACGACCATTAGGTGCTGTGTATGAAACCTTTGCACCAATCTCTTGATTAAGCACCGCTGATCCAAGTGGTGATTTTTCGCTGTAGACATCTAGATCACCAGAAGAAATTTCACGAGATCCAATTAGAAACTTCATTTCATCGCCTGCGATGATGGCTGTAACAACCATTCCCGCACCAACTTTTCCATCCGCACTTGCTGGTGGGTTTCCGATGTGGGCATTTTCAAGCATTTGCTTGAGCTGACGGATACGAGCTTCCATCTTGCCTTGCTCATCACGTGCTGCGTGATAGCCGCCATTTTCTTTTAAGTCACCTTCGGCGCGTGCTGCTTCGATCTTTGCAGTGACTTCTTTACGGCCAGGACCTTCAAGCTGTGTCAGCTCAGCACGCAAGCGATCTGCAGCTTCTTGGGTCAGCCATGTCTGTGTCATAAGGGGTAAAAGGTACTGGCTACTTACTTGGCGCGACAAGTTGAAACATCAGCGTTAACAGCCTGGCTACGCGTAGGAACGATGCTGACTAGTTCAACCTTCTCTTTTCCAGCAGGGATTTCTATATCAACTTGCCCAACGATGTCCTTATAGAAATCACGTGCAATCACAGTGCAAATACTTGTTGCCTCTGCACTGTCTCGTTCAACAAAGTATCGAACGCTGACTGCGCGATCACTATCAACGGTAAAAGATATGAGCTGGACGCGAATCTCAGGATTTGAGTGATACCAGCCAGCCCATGTAATCCAGCCAACACCGACGAGTGCGGTTATGAGGGCAATGGCAATCCAACTACGGGCCTTTTTGACGCCATAGCGGTCGTTGTAGTCAAACGGCTCTTGCGATTGCATGGGATGATTATGGCATGACTAAAGACATTGATATGGGTGCGGCTGGGTCCTTAACCGTTTCCTTGCTAGTCATTGCTTTTGCATTCTTGATGCGAAGTTTTTATAAGCGTTTCATGGGTGTAGATCGAAGCGATGACACCAGCAAGTAAATTTTTTACTAAGGCCTTTCAAGTAGTTGCAGTTCTATTAATCGCTGCAATTTTTGTTGGGCTAGGTGTGTGGCAGCTACAACGTGCTGCTGATCTAAAAAATAGTTTGAAGGTTGCAACAACTATTGACACAAATGTTGTCCCGCTAGAAACTCTTGCAACGCCTCGAGTATCTTTGCCTGCAACTGCACTGAATAAAACGGTTTCTGTTTCAGGTCAATACATTCAAAACTATAGAGCCCCAAATCAGATAGATGGAGATGGAAAGCAATCTGATTGGGAAGTTGCCCTGCTGCAAATTGGTACCGATTCTGCAATCTTGGTTGTGCGGGGATTATGGTCTGAACGTTTGCTGAACCCAGACATCCAGCAATCCATGGTCATTGATATTGAAGGGTTGCTCGTGGCAAGCCAGTTTGATGATCGCTCGGTTAATACAGCTGGCGTTATTTCTCGGCTAGATAGCGCAGTCATTACTTCACTGACAGATCTAGATTTATATGACGGATATGTTTTAGCCAGCAAAGAGTCCACACGAAATGGGGCCCTTGAGCGGACCCGAGTCACACCGGAAAAGCTGACATCACGGATACCCGGCTTTTACTGGCAGCACCTTTCATATGTTGTGATCTGGGGCTTGATGGCTGGTGTGGTGCTGTATCTACCCTTCTATCGTCGTAGAGTTACCCCATGAGCGGTGCGGTCACACGATTTAGAATCATGGCGCTAGTTGCCGGAGTAATGTCCTTGCTGTTGTGGTTTGTTGATCTGCCAGTGGCATATCTGTTTAATAACGAGGATTGGAAGTCCAAGGTTGAGTGGATTCCATTTGTCCATGGCTGGGTCTATGCCGTCTATGTCCTTACAGCTATTCAATTTGCTACAAAAGCACGCTGGAGCTTTAAAAAGATGATCTGGCTAATTCTGGCTGGCACGTTGCCAATCGCATCCATTGCCGCGGAGCGCCGAGTTGTTCGCCAGTATTCGTAAATTAATTAAGTCACTCCTATACCCACTCTATGAGTGGCGTTTAGTTCGCTCTTTGGATTTCTCAAAGACCCCACATCACGTGGGGGTCATTCTTGATGGCAATCGCAGATGGGCTAAATCAAATCCAACCCTGAACGATCCACATGGCCATAAAGCTGGTGCTAGCAAGATCATTGATTTCTTGGGTTGGTGTGAAGAAGCAGAAGTCAAGGTCGTAACCCTCTGGTTGTTATCAACTGATAACTTCAAGAGATCCCATGAAGAAATTGATGACCTACTCAAGGTGATTGGAAATACCGTTGACGAGTTAGCAGCCACTGGCCGTTGGAATATTAAGCCGGTAGGTGCGCTGGATCTATTGCCTTCTTGGTTAGCTGACAAACTGGCAGATCTAAAGCCAATTCGAAGTGATGGCGTTGAAGTCAATGTGGCAATTAGCTATGGCGGACGACGTGAAATTGTGGATGCCGTTAAAAGTTACATGGGCGAAGAGATAGCAGCTGGTCATACGTTAAGTGATGCCGCGGCCAAGTTAACTGCCGAAGATATTTCACAATACTTATATACCGCCGGCCAACCAGATCCCGAATTATTGATCCGCACATCAGGTGAACAACGACTGGGTGGCTTCTTGTTATGGCAAAGTGCGCAATCTGAGTTCTATTTTTGTGAGGCCTATTGGCCAGATTTTCGTCGGGTAGATTTCTTACGTGCTTTGCGTTCTTACTCTGTGAGACAACGCCGTTTTGGTTCATAAATAACACCCAAAATTAACTATTACTCATCGCGTGTCTGCACAAAAAACCTACTTCTCAGTTCTACCTTTTATTTATCCGAAGCACACCCGACGATCACAATTAAATCTAGGAGCAAGCATTGGCTGCAAAAGGTCAAAAAACTAAGAAAACCTTTGTTTTAGATACCAGTGTTTTGCTCGCAGATCCCGGGGCGCTCTATAGATTCGCCGAACATGAAGTCATTATTCCGATCGCGGTAATTGGTGAATTAGAGACCAAAAGGGACCATCCTGAGCTTGGATACTTCGCCCGAGCAGCCCTGCGCGCACTTGATGATTTGCGGGTAAGTCATGGCCGCCTTGATAAAGCGCTAACAATTACACCTGAGGGTGGCACCCTTTCGGTCGAACTCAACCACACCGATCTTTCAACCCTGCCCCATGGCTTCTTGCGAGATGGCACCAATGATTCCAGAATCCTGGCAATAGCTAAAAACCTGATGTCAGATGGAAAGAACGTCATCCTTGTTACAAAAGATTTGCCACTTCGAGTCAAAGCCTCATCCGTTGGAGTAGAAGCCCAGGAGTATTTGGCCGAACTTGTTTCCAATAGCGGCTGGACCGGAATCGAAGAGATCAATGTTGGCCATAGTGTCATCGATGATTTATATGCCAGTGATTGTGCAGATCATGAATCTGCCCACCAACTTCCTGTTCACACCGGAGTAGTTCTGCACTCTGAAAAGGGGAGCGCTCTGGCCCGAGTCACAGCTGATAAACGTTTAAGGTTGGTCCGCGGAGATCGCCAAGCTTTTGGATTACATGGCCGAAGCGCCGAACAGCGAATCGCACTGGATATTCTTTTGGATGAATCCATCGGAATCGTTTCCTTAGGTGGCCGGGCCGGAACTGGAAAGTCAGCTCTTGCTTTATGTGCTGGACTGGAAGCGGTCATGGAAAAGCGCCTACATAAAAAGGTAGTTATCTTCCGCCCCCTCTATCCAGTAGGTGGGCAAGAGCTTGGCTACCTGCCAGGATCTGAAGGGGAGAAGATGTCGCCCTGGGCCCAGGCGGTTTTTGACACCTTGGGCGCACTGGTGAGCCAACCGGTGATTGATGAAATCATCGACCGAGGTCTGATTGAAGTATTGCCGCTGACCCACATCCGTGGCCGATCTCTCCATGACTCATTTGTGATCGTTGATGAGGCCCAGTCCCTAGAGCGAGGCGTCTTGCTGACGGTCCTGTCTCGAATCGGCCAGGCATCCAGGGTCATCTTGACCCACGATGTTGCCCAGCGAGACAACCTTCGGGTTGGTCGACATGACGGTGTGGTCGCGGTGGTTGAAACTTTGAAGGGGCACGAGCTCTTTGCCCACGTCACCTTGACCCGAAGCGAGCGCTCGCCGATTGCTGCCTTAGTCACGGAATTGCTGGAAGGTCCTGTCGGCAACTAGCAAGTACATCGGGGGCGAAAATGCACCCCAAAACAATGTCACAGTCACATTTGGGGCATTTCGGACATCCCCCTTTCTGACCTGCGGTTTTACCTATCCACAGGAAAGTGAAATCCTGAGAGTTTACGACTCCCGCACGCTTTGATTTGCCGATGCGCCCCAACTACCGCACCATAAAGGCATTCCCCTTAAGTATTGAAGCCTCAATTGAGGCTGCTTGCCTATGGAAAGAAACCGCGGGTGAGTGTCCGAGGGTTAGAGATGAATGGAAGGAGAACAGACCGTGAAGACAGCAATGATCAAAAGCTCGAAAAAGTTAGTAGCGATCTGGGGGGTCACAACCTCCGTGCTACTTGTGGCAACAATTCTTCCTGCAGCTAACGCTTTGGAAACCGCGCTTCCATCCATGATCGAAATCGAGGCAGCTGCGAGTTCGGCAATAGTCGACCCAGCCGATTCAACAGCGGCATTGTTGGCTGAGGATGATCTATCAGCGACGGCGTCAGGTGCCATCTTCTCCTCCGACCTTGCCCTGGTCTCTTCAGTGAGCCGTCAGGTCGAGTTAGCCCGCACCCCACTTGGTGCCAAGAAGGTCGCAAAATCAATTTTGCTGGACGAGTACGGCTTTAGCGAAAAAGAGTACAAATGCTTGAACTCGCTCTGGACTAAGGAAAGTAATTGGAACTACAAGGCCCGCAATAAAAACTCAGGTGCCCATGGAATTCCTCAAGCATTGCCTGCAAGCAAGATGAATGTAGTCTCAACAGATTGGCGCACAAACCCAGTTACACAAATTCGCTGGGGACTTCGCTATATCAGCATCCGCTATGAGACACCGTGCAAGGCTTTGGCCAAGCACAAGCGCAGTAATTACTACTAAACCCGGAGCTTAGTTTTCTGGGCCAGATTTAATTGTTAATGGCTTACTGGTTGACGCAAAGAAATCATTGCCCTTGTCATCAACAACGATGAATGCTGGGAAATCCACAACATCGATCTTCCAGACAGCTTCCATTCCCAGCTCTTCAAAATCTAAGACCTCAACCTTTTTGATGCAATCTTGAGCAAGTCGGGCAGCTGGTCCGCCGATGGATCCAAGATAGAAACCACCATGTGAGTTGCAAGCATCTGTAACAGCTTTTGATCGATTGCCCTTTGCAAGCATCACCATTGATCCGCCATTGGACTGGAAGTAATCAACGTATGAATCCATACGACCTGCAGTTGTTGGACCAAAGGAACCAGATGCATACCCTGCTGGAGTCTTGGCAGGACCTGCGTAATACACAGCGTAATTCTTCAAATACTCTGGCATTGGCTTGCCCGCTTCCATGTCAGCTTTGATCTTGGCATGGGCAAGATCTCTGGCCACAACCAATGTGCCAGTCAATGAAAGACGGGTCTTCACAGGGTGCTGTGAGAGTTGGGCTAGGACTTTGGCCATTGGTTGATTCAGATCGATCGCAACCACATCATCGTTGAGATGTTCATCAGTTGTTTCAGGCAAGAAGTGGGCAGGATCGCGCTCTAGCTCTTCTAGGAAAATTCCATCTTTAGTGATCTTGGCTTTTGCTTGACGATCAGCAGAGCAAGAAACAGCGATTGCAATCGGAAGTGATGCACCATGTCGGGGCAGGCGGACAACTCGAACATCGTGGCAGAAGTACTTGCCACCAAACTGGGCACCGATGCCTAATGTGCGAGTGAGCTCTAGAACTTTTTGCTCTAGTTCAAGATCACGGAAGCCATGGCCAGTTGCCGCATCCCCTGTTGTTGGCAGGGAATCCAAATACTTAGTACTGGCTAGCTTTGCAGTTTTCACTGTGGCCTCAGCGCTGGTGCCACCAATGACAATTGCTAGGTGATAGGGAGGACAAGCCGCCGTTCCGATAGAGCGCAACTTCTCATCGAGCCAATTCATAAATGAGGTGGGATTTAAAACAGCCTTTGTCTCTTGGTAGAGAAATGATTTATTGGCACTGCCGCCACCTTTGGCGATAAACATGAAGTTGTACTCATCCTGGTGGTCACTATCTGCATAGATCTCGATCTGGGCAGGCAAGTTGTTGCCAGTGTTCTTCTCTTCCCATGTGGTGACAGGTGCCATCTGTGAATAGCGAAGGTTCAGTTGGGTATAGGCATCGTAGATTCCTTGGGAAATTGCGACCTCATCTTTGCCAGTTGTTAAAACAAACTGGCCTTTCTTGCCCATAACTAGCGCAGTTCCTGTGTCTTGGCACATCGGCAAGACTCCACCAGCTGCAATGTTGGCATTTTTCAAAAGGTCGATTGCCACAAAACGATCATTAGGTGAGGCCTCTGGATCTTTCACAATATTTGTTAACTGCTGCAGGTGTTCTGCGCGCAGGTAATGGTTGATGTCATGGATTGCTTCATGAGTTAGCTGCACAAGTGCCGATGGTTCAACCTGCAAGAACTCTTTATCGCCATGCTTCACAACGCTGACGCCTTCTGTGCTGACAAGGCGGTACTTCGTTGTGTCCGCGCCTAATGGCAAAAGGTCAGAGTAGGAAAAATTTGGCATGGGCTGATTACGGCTTTACCGCGTCAAGTTTTTTCTTGGCCCCGTCCAACCATTCCTGGCAGATCTTTGCTAACTCTTCGCCGCGCTCCCAGAGCTTTAATGATTCTTCTAAGGTCGCACTGCCTTCTTCAAGGGATTCGACGACTTCAGCTAGCTCATCTCTGGCTGCTTCATAGGAGATCTTCTTGGCTTCACTCATGTGCTAAATCTACTCTCTCTTTACTCGCCCGTGGCTGTGGCATGTGTCTCGCCCTGTGCAAGACGAAGGCGCAACAGATCGCCCTTTTTTAACTTCTTGGGATCGGTCACTATCTGCCCATCAGCTAACTGAACAACTGAGTATCCGCGATCCAAGGTTGCTTGAGGGGAAAGGGAACGCACCCGCGCCTTTACTTGCTTCAACTCTTCTTTGGCTAACTTCAGGCGATGACCAAAGGCCAGATTTGATCTATCGCGCAGCCCAGCAATGATCTCGGCCCGGGTAGTGATTAACACATGTGGGTCCTTCATAACGGGTCGATTTTTGAAGTTAGCAATCTGATTGGCCTCAAGACTAATGCGATTAAGCACTGTGCGACGGGCACGATCTCGCAAGGCATCGATCATTGCGATTTCTTCTGCAATATCTGGCACAACTCGCTTGGCCGCATCCGTTGGGGTGGAGGCTCGATAATCTGCAACCAAGTCCAACAGCGGTGCATCTTTTTCATGGCCAATGGCAGAGACAATCGGGGTTTCACATGATGCTGCTAAACGGACCAAAGATTCATCACTAAATGGCAACAGATCTTCAAAGGATCCTCCGCCACGGGTAATGATGATGACTTCTACATCTTTATTTGCTTCTAGTTCGTGCAGCGCATCTGATACTTCACTAACAGCTGCAGCACCTTGGACTGTTACTTCACGAATTTCGAACTGCACACTAGGCCAGCGACGCTTTGCATTCTCAACAACATCTTTTTCTGCATCTGTATTTCGACCACAGATCAAACCAATTACTTTTGGCAAAAGCGGCAGGGCAACTTTGCGATCTGAATCAAATAATCCTTCACCTGCCAATAGATTCTTGAGAGCTTCGAGCCGTGCCAACAATTCACCCACACCGACCTGGCGAATTTCGCGGGCAGAAAAAGAGATGGAACCATTTTTTGTATAGAAAGAGGGTTTTGCATAGAGAACAACACGTGCGTTATCGGGCAATGGCTTGACGGTTGCGATCACCGATTTGTGACACATCACTGAGATCGACATATCCACCGATGTGTCGCGCAGGCGCATAAATGCCATCATTCCGCTGCGTTCATTGAGTTCGCTGATTTCGCCTTCGATCCAGATAGGACCTAGCCGATCGACATAATCCTTGATCGCTTCAGAGACGACCCGAACCGGGGCCGGGGATTCACTAGAAGTTTCGAACATGACATCAGCCTAATAGACTGACCCCATGAGTAAGAGAGTTCTACTGGCAGCGCCTCGTGGATATTGCGCAGGGGTGGATCGCGCAGTGATTACTGTTGAAAAAGCATTGGCTCTCTATGGCGCACCTGTCTATGTGCGAAAGCAGATCGTTCACAACGTACACGTTGTTGCATCCCTAGAAGCAAAAGGTGCGATCTTTGTGGAAGAAACAGATGAAGTTCCAGAGGGCAAGACCGTTGTTTTCTCTGCCCACGGAGTTTCACCACTTGTTCATGAGCAAGCAGCAGCTCGTAATCTAAAAACTATTGATGCAACCTGCCCATTGGTAACCAAGGTCCACCAAGAGGTGCGACGCTTTGCAACTGATGACACAGAGATTTTGCTGATTGGTCACCATGGCCACGAAGAGGTTGAGGGCACAGCAGGTGAAGCACCAGATCGAGTTCGCATTGTTGATGGATTAGATGGCGCTCGCAGTATCCAACCAACACCGGGCAAGAACTTAGTCTGGCTCTCACAAACAACGCTCTCTGTTGATGAAACCATGGAAGCGGTTGCAATCTTGAAGGATCGCTTCCCAGAAATTCAAGCCCCACCCAGTGATGACATTTGTTATGCAACACAAAACCGTCAAGAAGCAATCAAAGAGATTGCACCTCAAGCAGATTTAGTCATTGTCGTTGGCTCACGAAACTCCAGTAACTCTGTGCGCCTGGTTGAAGTTGCACTCGAATACGGCGCAAAAGCATCGTATTTGATTGATTATGCCGAAGAGATTCACGATGAATGGTTTGCAGGTGTTGAAACTATTGGTCTAACAAGCGGGGCATCAGTTCCTGAAATCTTGGTGAAGGATGTTTTGGCAACCTTGCGCGAACATGGCTTTAAGGATGTTCAAGAAGTTACAGCAGCTGAAGAATCACTTCTTTTTGCCTTGCCACCAGAGCTTCGTAAAGATATGAAAGCAGCTGGGCAGGCTTAATCTTTCTCTGTTACAACCTTACGCTTTGATGGCTTTGCTTTTGCTTTTTGATTCAAATACACAAACCAGCCATAGATCGCAGCAACAATTAAAAATGGTGCCTCGGATGCAAGAGCTGCAATGAAATCAATACCAATGCGTGATGGTCTAAAGCCATCGACAAGCATTGTGATGGCTAGTGCGGATCCAGCAAAGGCTAAAGGGGGAGTAACGACGGAAACGTAGGTTGTTCCAGGGCGACCAAAGCGAAGTGAGCCATATAAAGCTGCGCAAATAGCGATACCGGTAAGAACTCCGACCCCAGTGCGAATAGTCATTTCAATAAAGACAAAGAAGCCAATAAAGAGGGTCTGCAGAACAACGATCCCTTCCTTTTTCAGGCCAGGACCTTGAATCTGAATCTTTTGTAATGTGCTCATCGCTCTTCTACCTCTTCTGCATCAATGTAATCATCACTGCCATCTAACTCTGCATTCTTTAAATCCCGAACTGCTCCGGGGGCCTCAGGATAGGCGATAGCTAACTTATCTTTATCACCCGTAACACCCAAGTTATGAATTCTTCGAGCAGGTGCCAACACAGTCTTTTCAGCTGTTGGCACGAGATCTTCATACGCCTTTGAGGTTTGTGAGATCGCCTTACCAACTGCAACTATCTTGGTGTGGAGAAGTGTGATGTTCTTTAAGAATGTGCTTGCAACCTTTTGAATCTCATCTGCATTTTCAGCTAACTTATTGCGCGTAAAGATATAGCCGATAGTGCGAAGAAGAGCCATCATCGATGTTGGGGTCGCAATGGTCACGCCAACCTTGAAGGATTTTTCAAGTAACAAAGGATCAAGGCGCAACGCTTCAGAGAGAAGGGTTTCAAAGGGCACAAAGAGAACTACAAAATCAGGTGAACCTTCTGATTTGTGATAGCCACGCTTTGCAAGTGCTTCCACGTGCTTGAGCAAATCCTTAGTGTGTTGTTGCAAGGATTGATCTCGCTCTGCTTGATCATCTGTGCCAAATGCTTCCAGGAAACGTTCAAAGGGAAACTTAGAGTCAATAAACAATTGTGAACCACCGGGCATATTAACTGTCACATCTGGAATACCGGAAGAGTCGGCATCAGTTGTTGAACGTTGGGCGGTGTATTCATGTCCTTCGCGAAGTCCCGCACCTTGTAGCAAAAGCTCTAGTTGAGCTTCACCAAACTTTCCGCGGGTCTGCGAATTAGAAAGTGCGCCAGCAATTTTCTTGGTTTCATCAAAGATGGATTCAGAGGCACGGCGCATTTCTAGAATAGTTGTGTTCAACTTTGCTTCAGCCTCAGTGCGGATTCGGTTTGCCTCATTTGATTGTGTTGTCAGCTTTGAAACAGAGTCCTTAACAGCCAACAGTTCTGCATTAAGCGTGATGGCAGATTCAGTCTTCTTGCGCTCTGCATCTAGTTGAACTCTGTAATCATCCAGAAGGGCTTGAGCCCCGGCTGAATCCTTGGATTTGAGCGAGGAAAGGAGGTATCCGATCGCAGATCCTGCGATCAGTCCTATTAATAAGGTCACTACGTATGCGGGCATGGGCCTATCGTGGCAGGGAGCACTGACAATCCCGCGTAGGCTAAGCCCAGTGAGCCTCTCA
>JBILAD010000031.1:0-10887 GCA_044354355.1 Candidatus Planktophila sp.
GTGCAATTGGTTTATCAGCCATCTTTGCTCGCTCTCAAACCGCTTACTCAATCCTTAAATGGGCCGGTGTCATCTTTCTTGTAGTGGTTTCTTTGCAAACATTGCTGACACTTAGACATGAATTCGGAAAGTTTGATTTAGAGAGCAAAAGTGCCGAGAGCAACTGGGCTTCGTTTCGCTTGGGACTTATAACTAACCTTACAAATGTTAAAGCCGCAGTTTATGCAGTGGCATTCTTGCCAGCCTTTGTGCCCAGTTCGTTTTCATTAGCCTGGGGAATCTTTATCTTCGGATCTATTTGGGCGCTCGTGTCTATCCTGTGGAATATCTTCTTGATTTGGACTGTGAAGAAATCCTCGGTCTATATTCAAAAACCAATTGTTAGACGAATCCTGACCGCGATATCAGCCCTTGGAATCATGGGCCTAGCCATTGGCTTAGCCCTATCGCCCGCTCGTTAATCCTTCAATAAATGTAAGACTATTGTGAAATATCAACTCTTGGTCATAATCCATGGTTGCAACGTGATAACTGTTGACCAACTCAATACGAGATTTATTCTGTGAACCGATTTCAGAGAGAATGATTTCTGTATTTGCAACAGGCAGAGTGTGATCATCAACAGAGTGGAATAACTGAACCGGCTTCGTAACTTTTCCTAAGTTACGGCGCGTAACTCGAAGCATTTTGAGTAGCTGGTAGATGCCACGGGTTGGTAGTGCGTCATATCCCCATTCAGTAATGCCAGGTCGCTTGATGTCATCGCCCACACTGGTTCGTAATTTCTGGAAACGAGAGAGGAAGAACGCCAACTCAACAGGTATTCCCTTAACGTAAATCATCGGGTTAACAAGAATTAGGCCAGCTATCGCTTCGTTATTTGCTTCTGCGACGTTAAGGACTGTTCCTCCGCCCATGGAAAGTCCCACCAAAAATACTGTGTCACAGGTTTTCTGAAGTTCACTCAGTTCAAAGGTAACTTTTGCAGGCCACTCTTCCCATTTAGCCTGATTGAGATCTTCTACTTTTGTGCCGTGACCGGGCAACAAAGGCACTCGGACTGAGTAACCCTTGGAATGGAGAAACTCTCCCCAAGGGCGCATCGAGGCAGGTGAACCGGTGAAACCATGAACTAGAAGAACACCAATATGTGCATTCTTACCTGAACCAAGTGCAGACCAATCCTGCATCCATCCTGCCGGTGCTCCTTCAACTGCCATACGAAAATACTATGACCTGACTGTTGTCAGTTCAATGACATACGATCTTCTTATGGTGAACATTGGAGAAACTCCCCTTTCTGACTCCACATTTGCAGTCCTTGATCTTGAAACATCTGGTGGCTCTCCTAAATCTGGAGCAGGTATCACTGAAATCGGTGTAGTAAAAGTTCGTGGTGGCGTTGTCCTTGGAACATTTCAAAGCTTTGTAGATCCAGGTCACTCACTGCCGCCATTCATCACGCAACTGACTGGAATTACCGATGAGATGCTTGTGTCTGCACCCTTCATCGATGAGGTACTTCCGACGCTTTTTGGATTCCTAGGATCTAAAGATGAAACAGTACTTGTCGCCCATAACTCTCCTTTTGATATGAGCTTTCTTAAAGCTGCCGCAGTTACCCACGAATACCCCTGGCCGAATTACTTAACAATCGATACGGCGCGATTAGCCCGAGCTGTGTTGGATCGTGATGAAGTAATCAACTGCAAATTGAGCACTCTGGCCACTTTCTTCAATGCTCACACATCGCCTAATCACCGTGCATTAGATGATGCGCTAGCAACAGTTGATGTGTTGCATGGAATTATCGAACGTCTTGCAGGACATGATGTGTCAACCTTTGAAGAGATGCGAAATTTTCCCTCAAAAAAGCGAAGAGCTAAGCGCCCAATTTCTGAGTAAGTTCGGCCCACTGCCCAACTAAACGAGTTGATGCACCAGAGTCAATAGCTTCAATCGCGCGAGAAACTCCCAATGCAATTCGATCGTGAAGATTGAGATCAAACCTGGCTTCATATGCAGCAATAGCAGCAGCAGCATTTAGAACAACAGCATCCCGCGGTGCACCTTTCTCGCCTGCAAATATCGCTGTTGTGATGCGTGCATTCTCAGTTGAATCTCCACCGACGAGTGCTGAGATAGGCGCTCTGGCAATACCAAAATCAAGTGGATCAATGAGATCACTTGAAATCTCCCCATTTCCAATAGATAACACAGAGGTAGTTGTTGCCAGTGTTATTTCATCTAAGCCATCATCGCCACGGAAAACAAAACCATCAACACCGCGATCACCCAACACCTGGGCCATCACTAAATGCATTCGTTCATTTGCAACGCCAATAGCTGCTGCCTGTGGTTTGGCTGGGTTTGCTAACGGTCCCAAGAGATTGAAAACAGTGGGTGTCCCCAGCTCTTTGCGAGCCGGTGCTGCAAAGCGCATCGCTGGATGAAAAACGGGAGCAAAACAAAAACCAATTCCAAGTTCTGTGAAACTCTTTTCCACACCAGCACCATCAAGGTTGATATTGATTCCCAAAGCTTCCAGTAAATCTGCTGCCCCCGACTTTGAGGAGGCGGCGCGGTTTCCATGCTTTACGACCTTCACGCCAGCTGCTGCAGCAATGATGGCGGCGGTAGTTGAAATATTGATTGTGTTGGCACCATCTCCGCCCGTGCCAACGGTGTCAACTGCTCTTTCCTTGATGGTGATGGGGCCGCTGTGTTGATACATCTGGGCTACTAACGCACCGACCTCTTCAGCTGTTTCGCCTTTAGATTTCAGGGCAATCAAAAAGTTCTTGATTAATTCGATCTCTGCATTTCCAACCAAAATCTCATTCATGCACCACTGAACATCTACGGTTTCAAGATCTAGCCCCAACTGCAAACGCGAGATGTGTGAATCCCACCTCGATTGCATCATCTCTTTATTTAAGCAGAAACGAGTGTGGTGCCGCGTAGTAATTGAGCAGCTGTTTTAGCAAGAGTAAATGGATCTATTGGATGAACGACAGATGCCTCAGCCATTGACCATGCAGCAAGCCACGCATCTTCTTTGCGACCTGTAATGACTAATACAGGTGGGCAGTTAAAAACTTCATCTTTTAGCTGGCGAGCAATTCCTAGTCCGCCTTCTTGGGCAGCTTCCCCATCTAGAATGAATAGATCTGCTCGAGATCCACCCCCAATGCTTTTGCCATCAACATAGGCACGCAAAGCAGAGCCAGTAGCAAATTCATGAATCTCATGTTCAGGAAGATCTATGGAAACTCGTCGTCCAAGGGCAGAGGCAATTGATGCACGAACTGATGAATCATCGGAGTAAACGATGATCTGCTTCTTGGTCTCTGACATGGGGCAAAGTCTATTCTTGAACTGCGGCTATGGCAGCATTTTCAGCAACTGGTGCCAGCACTTTTAAAGTGATCCGTTTCACCTTGGAGATGCGCAAAACCGCCCTCCAAAAGGCGACTCTGGGAGACGCCGAGCCTAATTTCGGGAATAATCGCCCCTATGTCAAGCACAGTCGCACATCAGAAAATCACACGCCCCAACGCTGTAGCTGTGGGCACGATCGTGTGGCTTGCAAGTGAACTCATGTTCTTTGCTGCTTTGTTTGCAATGTATTTCACGATTCGCGCTGTGCAGGGTCCAGCAATCTGGGCTGAATCAACCGAACTGTTGAATATTCCATTCGCAGCAGTAAATACGACAATTCTTGTTCTCTCCTCAGTTACCTGTCAGTTCGGTGTTTTTGCAGCAGAGCGCTTTCAGAACTACAGAACCGGAAACGTATTTCAATTCACCAAGTGGGGAATGCGCGAGTGGTTTGCTACAACATTTTTGATGGGCGCTTTCTTCGTTTCTGGACAAATCTATGAGTACGCAATGTTGGTCTCTGAAGGTAAGACTCTTTCTTCCGATGCTTATAGCTCTGTGTTTTATGTGGCCACTGGCTTCCACGGTTTGCACGTAACAGGCGGACTCATCGCATTCTTGATCGTGATGGTCCGTGTTGCAAAGGCCAGACGCTTTACACATCAACAAGCAACAACAGCAATTGTAGTTTCGTATTACTGGCACTTCGTAGACGTCGTGTGGATCGCTCTCTTCTCTGCGATCTACCTCATTAAGTAGTAAGGACATTAATTGAAGCGTTTATCCCGCTACCGCCGACATAAGGCAGCAGCTCCTCTCCTACTCTTCTTTGCACTCTTAACAGTCGGAGCAACATTTAGTGTTGCAAGTGCGACAACATCTGCAGAAACAACATCTGCAGATCGTTCAGTGCAGATTGAAGAAGGACGACAGATATTTCTTAAGGGCTGTTCTTCGTGTCACGGCTTAAACGCTGAAGGAATGCAAATTGCACCTGCGCTCATTGGCGTTGGAGCAGCTTCAGTTGATTTCCAGGTAGGAACAGGTCGTATGCCAATGGCTGACATGAGCACACAGGCAATACGTAAGGACCCGATCTATAACGCTGAAGAAACAGCTGCTTTAGCAGCTTATGTAGCATCCCTTGCACCTGGCCCTGCAATCCCAAGTGAGTCATCTCTCAACTATGAACGAGACGGAAGCACTGCAGAAGGTGGAGAGTTATTTAGAAACAACTGCGCTATGTGCCACAACTTTGCTGGTCAAGGTGGGGCACTAACGCAAGGAAAGTACGCGCCCACTTTGATGGGTGTTGAACCAAAGCACATCTATGAAGCGATGGTGACAGGTCCACAATCAATGCCAGTGTTTAGTGATAAGACAATTACACCTGAAGAAAAACTTTCAATCATTAAGTGGATCAAGTCAGCAGAGAAAGAGCCGAACTTGGGTGGTGCTTCTCTTGGACGTGTTGGTCCGGTTACTGAAGGTTTGCTCGGATGGACTCTAGGGTTAGGACTGCTCATCGGTGTTGCAGTCTGGCTAGCGATGAAGGCGAGATAAATCTATGTCTAACGAAATCGAAGCCATAAAAGATCCAGGGTTGCCTGCTCACGTTCATCGCAAAGCGGACACTGATCCAAAAGCGGCTAAGCGTGCCGAACGTCAAGTTGCATCCATGTTCTTGATGTCAGCTTTTGGAACAGTGCTACTTATCTTCTCTTTCTTTTTCATTCCTGATGATGTCTTTGTATTTGTGCCAATTTTAGGAAATCAGAATGCGCATCAACTTGGCCTTGGTCTTGGTATGGCAATCTCGCTTTTCTTTATTGGTATGGGCGCTATCCATTGGGCAAAAACATTAATGCCAGATGTTGAAGTAGTTGCACAGCGTCATGAATTTCGTTCTCCAGATTCAGATCGTAAAGATTTCGTAAGTGCAGTAAAAGAAGGTGCAGCTGCTTCCGGTCTTGGTCGCCGCTCACTAATTAAAAGATCTTTAGGAGCCGCACTTGGTTTATCAGCGCTATCTCCATTAATTCTTCTGCGTGACTTGGGCCCTTTGCCTGGCAAAGAACTTGAGAAGACAACCTGGAAAACTGGTACCCACTTAGTAACCGATCCTGGCAACCGTCGCATTAAGGCATCTGATTTAGAGGTGGGCGCTGTAGCTCAAGTACTTCCAGAGATTGAGGATCCAGAACATCGCAAACTCAGTGATATCGCTAAGGATGCTGTTCTACTGATTCGCCTTCGCCCTGAGGAGTTCAATCTTGAAGCCGATCGCTTGGCTATGACTCACGATGGCATCATTGCTTTCTCAAAGATTTGTTCACATATGGGATGCGCCGTTGCTCTCTATGAACAACAAACAAAACATCTGCTGTGCCCATGCCATCAATCAACATTTGATGTGACCCGTGCAGCAAAAGTTATCTTTGGACCTTCCGCCAGGCCGTTACCTCAATTAGACATTACAATTGACGACGAGGGTTATCTCGTAGCACGTCAACCATTCTCCGAGCCAGTCGGACCTAGTTTCTGGGAGCGTAATTCACAATGACAACTGAAGCGCGTTTAGGCAGCGTTGCTAATTATGTAGATGAGCGCACAGGCGCAGCTGCATGGATGAAGAAGAACCTACAAAAGGTTTTCCCTGATCACTGGTCATTTCTCTTAGGTGAAGTTGCGCTCTACTCATTTGTCATCTTGCTTCTGTCTGGAACGTTTCTAACTTTTTGGTTTGATCCTTCACAACGTGAAGTAATTTACGATGGAAGCTACGAGCCTCTAGAAGGTTTGAAGATGTCTGCGGCGTATGCATCAACACTTCATATTTCATTTGAAGTCCGCGGTGGACTCTTGATGCGCCAGATTCACCACTGGGCCGCACTTATCTTTATGTCGGCAATTGTTGCCCACATGATGCGTGTGTTCTTTACAGGAGCATTCCGTAAGCCACGTGAAGGTAACTGGATTATCGGTATTGGGCTTTTGACGCTAGGAATTGTTGAAGGATTCCTTGGTTACTCACTTCCAGATGATCTCTTGTCAGGTACTGGAATTCGTATCGCTGAAGCGATCATTCAGGCGTTACCGGTTGTGGGTTCTTATCTTGCTTACTTTGCTTTCGATGGCGCCTTCCCGGGTGAAGCCTTCATTCCACGTATTTACACAGTCCACGTTTTGTTGTTACCAGGTGCGTTTTTGGCGTTAATCACCGTCCACTTAATGTTGGTCTGGTACCAGAAGCACACTCAGTTCCCTGGACCAGGACGCACAGAAAAGAATGTTGTTGGTTATCCCCTCATGCCCACATACATGGCTAAAGCTGGCGGATTCTTCTTCATCGTCTTTGGTGTGACCGCGTTTTTAGCTGCTGTTGCATCTATTAACCCCATCTGGCTTTTCGGTCCCTATACGCCGGGACAAATTACTGCAGGATCCCAGCCCGATTGGTATATGGGATGGCTTGACGGATTAGTTCGCATGGCTCCCCCAATTGAAACTCACGCATTCGGTCATACTATTTCTTGGAATATTTTGATTCCTGGATTGATTATTCCTGGCATCTTGTTTACTGGAATGGCGTTGTATCCATTCATCGAGAGTTGGATTACTGGAGACAAGCGTGAGCACCATTTGCTTGATCGACCACGTAATGCACCAAACCGCACCGCACTTGGTGCCATGTCGCTAACCTTTGTGATGGTTACATTACTTAACGGTGGTAACGACATTATTGCGACCCACTTTGATCTCTCCATTAATCAGATCATGTGGGGAACTCGATTTGGAGTTCTCATTCTCCCTCCACTCGCATTTGTGATCACCAAGCGTCTTTGCTTGTCATTACAACGCGCTGATCGCGAATTAGTCCTTCACGGTCGTGAAACTGGAACCCTTCTGCGTTTGCCACATGGTGAATTCGTAGAAGTTCATGAACCAATTTCCCCAGAGAAGGCATACCTACTCACATCACATGAACAAGCACCTCCACTAGAGCTTCCAGCAATCGACGCACATGGTGTTAAGCGTGCAGGTGCACTACGTAACAAGCTACGTTCTCGTATGAGTGTTGCTAATGCTGAAGCGATTCCAAAGGTTTCGGCCACCGAACTGAAAGAGATCGAACACCACTAATTAGAAATAACAAGCCAAACACCCAGGGCTGTAATTCCTATTCCTAGGAAGCCTTGGGTGTTTACTTTTTCGCCAAACAAAAAGAAGGCTTCCAAAGCTGTTGCTGGTGGGATCAAATACAACAAAGAGGAAACTGATGCGGCGCTGCCCGTATTGAGCAGCCATAACAACAGCAAAATTGCACCGACTGATAGGACCGCAATGAGCCAGATAAAAGCAAGGATAAATTGCCCGCTCCACTGAATTCGAGTTCCGCCTGTTGCAATAGCTGCAATAGCCAAAACTAAACCGCTTGCGAGGTATTGATAGGCAGTTCCTGAAATTAGAGGAACTTCTGATCCAATCTTCTTTTGCAACAAGGTGGCCACAGTGCTTCCGAGTAATGCAACAAGTATTCCGATCACACCACTTACTGGAATATCTTGTTCAAACGATGGACCTAGCACCAACACAACGCCAATTAACCCCAGTATCAAACCCATAACTTGTTTTAACTTAAGCGGCTCTCCCAATATTTTTACGGCCAATAGTGAAACCAGAACTGGTTGAAGGCTAGTTACCACCGCTGCAACACCTGCTGGCAAGCCTTTAGAGATGGAGTAGAAGACGCCGCCTAGGTAACAGGCATGGAGAAAGAAACCAATCAAGGCAGACCGTGTGATTGCAGATGTACCAATAGCAATTGGTAATCTCATTAATGCAGCTACTGCAAACAAGATGACGGCTGCTATCAAAACTCGAACAGATAAGAAAATGAATGGATCGGCAAAGGGTAAGCCATACTTTGCACCAATAAAGCCAGTGCTCCAGAGCGCCACAAAGAGAACTGGGGCGAATTTAGAAAAGGTTAAGCCTCGCAAATCGCCTTCAAGCGCACTAAGGATTTAGCCATCCACTTGGGATTGTGCGCCATAGCTCCAGTAATTTTCAACCATCGCTTGGCGTAACCAGGTATTGCACTGGCATCAAAAGATTCAGTCACTTGCGTAGCACCATTGCCTAAGTCGGTAAGTTCGTAACACCAAGTCCACTTCATGAGGTGGCACCAGGCTATTTTCTTATTCTCTTCAAAGGCAACGATTGTATTTTTAATGCGATATGGAACTCTAATCTTCATTGCCATCGAGAAGTGCGCACCGAGAAATAGGCGCTCTGGGCCTGAAACCGAACTCTGAATCGTTCCTGACCCATCAAATAACCTGTGAGAGGCAGGGTTAGCCAGTAGATCAAAGATTTTGCTAGCTGGTGCGTTGATTACTATGCGCGCCGCAGTTGTATTGGGAAAGTCTGTGGGAAGTATTTCCGCCCGGATTTCATTCATTAATGCGCACCGGAGTTAGTTGGTTTTTCGTACTCGGTAACCATGCCAATCACAGAGATCATCAGTGCTCCGAGACCAATCAGAGAAAGCCACCATCCGATTAACAAACCAAGACCTAGTGTGCAGGCACTCAGCGCCACAGGCAGAGGCCACCAAGAATGAGGACTATAGAAACCAAGTTCCCCAGCACCATCAGCAATTTCTGCCGTTAGATTATCTTCAGGAAGCTCTACACCAATTCGTTTTTGTGTAAACCACACATAAAAACCAATCATTCCTGCCAAACATGCAGAAAGAAGCAGTCCGCTAATTCCTAATGGTTCGCCGCCAATTACTACATAGATGACGGTAACGATGGCATAGAAAACTGCTAACCCGCCGAATAACTTCCAAGAGGCCTTCATCGCTTAATGCCTCCCCTCAATTTTCACGTGTGGGTGGTGCAAATCAAATGCAGGACGCTCGCTAGAGATGCGAGGCATAGTTAAGAAATTGTGACGAGGTGGTGGGCACGATGTGGCCCATTCAAGTGAGCTTCCGTATCCCCAAGGATCATCTACGCCAACCATTGGTGATTTACGTGAAATCCAAATGTTAATAAAGAACGGAATCATTGAAAGGGCTAGTAAGAAGGAACCAATTGTTGAAACCGTATTCATGAAGGTGAAGCCATCACCTGGAAGATAGTCAGCGTATCGACGTGGGAATCCCTTGATACCTAACCAGTGCTGAATCAAGAAGGTTAAGTGGAACCCAACGAACAAAGTCCAGAAGTGAATCTTTCCAAGACGCTCGTTGAGCATGCGACCTGTCATCTTTGGCCACCAGAAGTAGAAACCTGCAAACATTGAAAACACTACTGTTCCAAAGAGAACATAGTGGAAGTGAGCTACAACGAAGTAGCTAGCAGAGACTGCAAAATCAAGTGGCGGTGAGGCCAAAATGATTCCTGTTAATCCACCAAAGAGGAATGTGACTAGGAATCCCATAACCCAGAGCATTGGAGTTTCGAAGGTTACGTGGCCTCGCCACATCGTTCCGATCCAGTTGAAGAATTTCACACCTGTCGGAACACCAATCAAAAATGTCATGAAGGAGAAGAAGGGAAGCAGAACCTGACCACTTGCAAACATGTGGTGAGCCCACACTGAAACTGACAGTGCTGCGATTGCAATAGTTGCTGCGATAAGACCTAAGTAACCAAAGATGGGCTTGCGACTAAAGACAGGCAAAATTTCAGTAACAATTCCAAAGAATGGAAGAGCAAGGATATAAACCTCGGGGTGACCGAAGAACCAAAATAGATGTTGCCACAACATGGCTCCGCCATTTGCCGGATCAAATAGATGCGTTCCATAAAGGCGATCTGCTTCTAGTCCTAAGAAGGCAGCTGCTAGTGGCGGGAATGCAAGCAAAACTAGAATTGATGTGAGAAGCACATTCCACGAAAAGATCGACATGCGAAACATTGTCATTCCCGGGGCGCGCATTGTGAAGATTGTCGTAATGAAGTTAACGCCACCAAGAATTGTTCCAACACCACTGATTGCCAAACCAATTAACCAAAGATCCCCACCGATACCTGGTGAGTAATCTGAGTTCGAAAGTGGTGCATACGCCGTCCAACCAAATGATGCCGCTCCACCGGGAGACAAGAACCCGGCAAAAGTCATCAATCCACCGAATAAAAATAGCCAGTAAGAAAACATATTCAAGCGAGGGAAAGCAACATCTGCCGCGCCTATTTGAAGGGGCATAATCACATTGGCAAAACCAACAAAAAGAGGTGTTGCAAACATCAAAAGCATGATTGTTCCGTGCATTGTGAAAATCTGGTTGTACTGCTCATTGCTCAGGAATTGCATTCCTGGACGAGCTAACTCGGCACGAAGCACGAGAGCTAAAATTCCAGCAATCAAGAACCACGCAAAAGAGGTCATCAGATACATGTATCCGATGGTCTTGTGGTCAGTAGAGGTAATCCACTTTACGAAAGACTTCCCCTTTGTCGGAGGTAGTGATCCCTTTGAAGTCAGCGTTGG
>JBILAD010000032.1:0-10864 GCA_044354355.1 Candidatus Planktophila sp.
GTCACTACCACTAAGGTTTCATTCCATGGCTGAGTTCATTTATACGATGAAGAAGGCGCGTAAAGCGCATGGTGACAAGGTCATCCTTGATGACGTCACGATTATGTTTTATCCCGGCGCCAAGATTGGCGTGGTCGGTCCCAACGGTGCGGGTAAGTCAACTGTCTTGCAGATCATGGCTGGCCTGCAGCAACCATCAAATGGTGAGGCCTACTTAACCCCTGGCTACACCGTGGGAATCTTGCTCCAAGAGCCACAGCTCAATGAATCTAAAAACGTTATTGATAACGTTAAAGAGGGCGTTGCCGAAACCGTTGCAATGCTTGCGCGCTTTGATGAGATCAGCGCCGAGATGGCAAACCCAGATGCTGATTACGACACCTTGTTAGCTGAGATGGGAAATCTGCAGGAACAACTTGATCACCGCAACGCATGGGAGCTTGATTCGCAGTTAGAGCAAGCAATGGATGCACTTCGTTGCCCACCACCTGATGCTGATGTTTCCGTCTTATCTGGTGGAGAAAAGCGCCGCGTTGCGCTGTGCAAACTTCTTCTGCAAGCACCTGATTTGCTGCTACTTGATGAGCCTACAAACCACCTAGATGCAGAATCTGTTTTATGGCTTGAACAACACCTTAATAAGTATGTTGGCGCAGTTGTTGCGATCACGCACGATAGATATTTCTTGGACAATGTTGCACAGTGGATTCTTGAACTCGACCGTGGTCGTGCTTATCCGTATGAAGGAAATTACTCCACCTATCTTGAGACAAAGGCTGCTCGTCTTAAGGTTGAAGGTCAAAAAGATGCAAAGCGCGCAAAGCGTTTGGCAGAAGAGCTTGATTGGGTTCGACAAAATGCAAAGGGTCGCCAAGCTAAATCAAAGGCACGTCTTGCACGGTATGAAGAGATGGCAGCAGAGGCAGACAAGATGCGTAAGTTGGACTTTGAAGAGATTCAGATTCCACCTGGCCCACGGCTTGGAAATGTTGTTATTGAAGTTAATAACTTAACTAAAGGCTTTGGCGATCGCGTTCTTATTGAAGATCTCTCATTTACCCTGCCACGCAACGGAATCGTTGGAATCATTGGTCCCAATGGTGCTGGTAAGACAACGCTATTTAAGACCTTGATGGGTATGGAAACTGCTGATTCTGGCAATGTGAAAATTGGTGAGACTGTGAAGATTTCATATGTGGATCAGAGCCGTGGGGGCATTGATCCCAAGAAATCATTGTGGGAAGTTGTTTCAGATGGGCAGGACTTTATTAAGGTCGGCCAAGTTGAAATGCCTTCACGTGCATATGTCTCCTGCTTTGGATTTAAGGGCCCAGATCAGCAAAAAGCAGCAGGTATTTTGTCAGGCGGAGAACGTAACCGTTTGAACTTGGCCTTAACGCTCAAGCAAGGTGGAAACTTGTTACTACTTGATGAGCCAACAAATGATTTAGATGTTGAAACCTTGGGATCACTGGAAAATGCGTTGCTGGAGTTTCCAGGGTGCGCTGTTGTGATCTCTCACGATCGTTGGTTTCTTGACCGCGTTGCAACACACATCTTGGCTTACGAAGGCGATGCGAAGTGGTTCTGGTTTGAAGGAAACTTTGAAAGCTATGAAGAGAACAAGCGTGAGCGATTAGGCGCAGAAGCATCTCGTCCACATCGCATGACATACCGAAAGCTGACCCGCTAATGAGATTTCAAAGTAAGCAGTATGTGCGCTGGGGCGACCTAGATGCTTTTGGTCATGTCAACAATGCAACCTATTTGGTCTATGCGCAAGAGGCTCGCTTTGCGTGGTCCAAGATGATTGAAATGGTTGTGGCTCGCGCAGAAGTTGATTTCATTGCACCTATCTATACGGGCGATTTTTACCTAGATATTGAGATCTGGGTGCATAAGATTGGTACATCTTCCTTTGCTGTGACCTATGAAATGAAGAATGGGGAAGAGCTTGTGGCAGTTGTTAAAACTGTTCAGGTTACTGTTTCCATGGAAACAAAAAAGTCGAGGCCCCTCAATGATGCAGAGCGCGACTTCCTTAATACCTACTTGGAGAACTAACAATGGCAACGCTACAACCACGCTCAGAACGTCCATGGTGGAGAGATGCGGTTACATACCAGATCTATCCACGATCATTTGCTGATGCAAATGGTGATGGAATTGGTGATGTTGAGGGTATTCGTTCTCGTCTTCCATACTTAAAGTCATTGGGTATTGACGCAATTTGGATTTCTCCTTGGTATCCATCACCACAACACGATCATGGCTATGACGTCTCTGATTACATGGACATCGAACCTGCTTATGGAACTTTGGCACAAGCAGAACAACTCATTAAAGAAACTCATGAGTTTGGAATTAAATTTATTGTTGACATTGTTCCTAACCACACATCAAGTGATCACAAGTGGTTCCAGGAAGCGTTAGCTGCAAAGCCAGGATCAAAAGAGCGTGATCGCTATATGTTCCGTGATGGCAAAGGCGAAAACGGAGACCTGCCACCCAATAACTGGGAAGCAGTATTTGGCGGACCAGCATGGGAGCGTGTCATCGAAGCTGATGGCACACCGGGTCAGTGGTATTTGCACCTATTTGCTGTTGAACAACCAGATTTGAATTGGGAAAACCAAGAGGTTAAAGATCATCTAGAAGATGTTTTGAAGTTTTGGTTAGATCGCGGTGTTGATGGTTTCCGCATCGATGTTGCTCACGGAATGATTAAAGAAGAAGGCCTGCCTGATATTCGCATTGATCCAACTGCATCAATGCTTGGCACAGAGCACAAGCCATTCTGGGATCAAGAAGGTGTGCATGACATTTATCGCTCATGGCGCAGAATCTTTGATTCATATGAAGGAGACCGCATGGCAGTTGCTGAAGCATGGGTAAGCCCTGCCTCACGGATTGCCAGATATGTTCGCCCAGATGAATTGCAGAACTCATTTAACTTTGAAATGCTCACAACCTTGTGGGATGCCAAACAAATTCGTACAAAGATTGATAACTCCATTGAAGCCTTAGCTGAAGTTGGCGCACCGACCTCGTGGGTGTTTAACAATCACGATGTTGTTCGCTCCGTTGATCGCTTAGATCTTGGATTAACTAATCACGGTGACACCACACGGTCTCGCCAAGGAGATCCTGCCAAGCTCAACATTGCTCGCGGCACATTGCGTGCTCGCAGTGCAACGTTGATGACATTGGCTTTGCCTGGTGGAACATATCTGTATCAAGGTGAAGAACTTGCTTTGCCTGAGGTGCGCGATCTTCCTGAAGATCGTTTAACTGATCCACGCTGGAAGATGAGTGGTTTCCAAGATCGTGGTCGTGATGGCTGCCGTGTTCCATTGCCGTGGTCATCAGATCCCAAGGGTGGATTTGGTTTTTCTACAAATGATGCATTGAAGTTAGATCAGACATGGTTGCCACAGTCTGCTTGGATGGGCAAGTACGCAGTTGATACACAAGATGGTGTTGAAGGTTCAACCCTGACCATGTATCGCGAAGCACTTGCTATCCGCAAAGCTGAATCAGGTCTTGGTGATGGTCCAATGGAATGGATTGAAGCTGGCAAAGATGTTGTTGCATTCGAGCGCCCTGGTGACTTTGCGTGTTACATCAATTTCGGTGCACCAATACAACTACCAAGTAACAGCCAAATCTTGATTGCAAGTGGTCCGGTAACAGGACACACATTGCCAACAGATACAGCTGTCTGGGTTCGTTTAGTTCCATAATGACAAACACCTCATCATGACAAACACAGTGGTGCAACACAGGGTCGTAAGGACCCTGGCTGCAGCGCAGGTTTTAAGTGGTGTTGGTGTTGCCGGAACTGTTGCTGCAGGTTCACTTCTTGTTTCATCGATAACTGATTCAGAAACATTGGCAGGGCTTGCACAAACCAGCGCGGTCTTAGGTGCAGCAGCATTAGCTCTTCCACTTGCTCGGCTCACATCAAAGGGTGGACGTCGCTTAGCGTTATCGGTCGGATATTTTGCAGGTGTTATTGGCTCAGTACTTGCAGTTCTTGGTGGGGCTCATCGAAATATAGTTTTAATGTTGATGGGAACATTTTTCGTTGGAGCCGCTGCTGCTGCCGGATATCAAGCACGTTTTGCAGCTATTGATCTTGCAACCAATGAAACTAGAGCCAAACAGCTCTCCTTTGTTGTGTGGGGTTCAACAATTGGTGCTGTCACGGGACCGAACTTAATGGAACCGGCAGGAAACTTGGCAGAGTTTTTTGATTTACCCCGTCTTGTTGGCCCGTATTTGATTTCTGCAACTACTTTGGCATTAGCTGCCATAGTAATTACGATCTTCTTGCGACCAGATCCATATCTGCTAGCAAATAAAGATTCAGTGACAAGCAAGCAAAAGGGATCAACAAAAAAGGCACTTGCCCATATACGCAAGAATCCAAGTGCGCTATTTGCAATCCTGTCTATTGCTATTGGTCATGTCGCAATGGTTTCAGTCATGGTGATGACCCCGGTACATATGGCACATGTGGATGTGTCTCTGACCATTATTGGTTTAGTAATTAGTGTTCACGTTCTTGGCATGTATGCATTTTCACCTTTAGTAGGTTCTCTCAGTGATCGCCTCGGAAGAGTGCGTGTTATCCAAATCGGAATACTTACACTTTTGCTTTCAACAATTGTTTCAGGCAAGTCTCAAGCAGATGATGCCTACACCTTAGGAGTTGGTTTGTTCTTACTGGGATTGGGTTGGTCCTGCACATTAATTGCTGGTTCTGCATATCTTTCTGAAAGCGTCAGCGCCGAATTTCGTGCATCCTCTCAAGGTGCAAGTGATTTGGTAATGAACCTGTCAGGTGCTGGTGGGGGAGCGCTGGCTGGTGTGATCATTGGAACGCTTAGCTATGGCTGGCTCTGCTTAGCTGCAGCACTTCCTGTCCTTGCTTTAGGTGTCATGTCTTTCAAATTAAAGTCGATGCCACAAGCAAGTAATGACATTACCCTTCACCCATGAGCAACTTCTACGAACAAGTTGGTGGTGAAAAGTTCTTCGCTGATTTGGTGTCACAGTTTTATGCAGTTGTTGCAACAGATCCAATTTTGCGTCCGATGTATCCAGAAAATGATCTACAAGGTGCTGCCCAACGCTTGCAGTGGTTTCTAGAGCAGTACTGGGGTGGACCTGATACCTACCAAGAAAATCGCGGGCATCCACGACTTCGCATGCGCCATGCGCAATTTTCTATTGACACAAAAGCTCGTGATGCTTGGCTCAGCGCAATGCGCACTGCTATTGATGGCGTAGAGATAAAAGAAGAGTTGAAAACACAGCTGTGGGGCTATTGTGAGATGGCGGCTGATTCAATGGTGAATCAACCAGATTGAGATTGATTTCCAACCTTTAGAATTTCACCATTGCGTAAATACCAGAGTGTTCCTTGACCATCTCTAACAGTTGTCACGCGTAGTCCAACTTTTTCAACGACACCTTCAACTTCTAGAACAGAAACTGAGTCACCAACTCCGTATTGGTCTTCAATTAACATAAAGATTCCTGACAAAATATCGCGCACCAAGGTTTGTGCACCAAGTCCTACGGCAACTCCAACGATTCCAGCGGAAGCGATAAGTGGGCCCAGATCAAAACCGAACTCTCCAAGTGCCATCGCCAGTGCAATGATCCATGTTGCAGTTTTTAGTGTTGCACTTAAAACTCCGCCGATAGTGCTTGCTCGTTCTTTTTGTCGGGCAACAATGTTGCGAGGTCCAGGGACTAAATCAGCCGATGCCAACTTGTTCATGGCACGGGTAATTGCGCGGGAACCGAATGTTTGAATGAAGGCTGCACCGATAAGGATGATCAGGATGCGCAGGGGAGTCCCGGCCATCCAATCGAGGAAGTCACGCATAGAGTCGCTCATAATGACAAGACTTTATCCAAATCTTTACCTAAAAGCCCCATTCAAATACCCACGAGGTCGGGTGTTTTGGTGCAAGATATGTCAATCGGTGCCAGCCAGGCGCTAGATCGGGAGCGATATATGTCGCGCACACTTGTCTTAAATGCCACCTACGAACCACTAGGTGTCATAACAGAGCGTCGCGCGCTGATCCTTGTCTTAAATCACCGAGCTGTGATGGTTGAAGACTCTGGCGAAATTCTACGATTTGCAGGCGGCCAAGTTTCATTGCCAGCAGTTGTGCGCCTAACAAAATTTGTTCGTATTCCTTATCGCCACTCTGTTCCGCTATCTCGTCGGGCTATTTTTGCTCGTGACGGTGGTCGTTGTGTTTACTGCGCAGCACCTGCAACATCTATTGATCATGTGATTCCACGCAGCCGTGGTGGTGGACATAACTGGGAAAATGTTGTTTCTGCCTGTCACAAGTGCAATCACTTAAAGGCTGACAAACACCTCAAAGAACTTGGATGGCGTTTGCGCACATTGCCTCGTGAACCAGTCGGGGCTGCATGGAGAATTTTGGGCACAGGTCGCACAGATCACAGATGGTTGCCGTATTTGCAGCCATTTGGTGTGGCAGCAGCAACAGCATAAGTAATTTACACTTACGCCATGACTATATTTGAAGGTCCAGCAACATCGGCTCCAGGTTTATCTGTTCTAGAAACCGTAGTTACATTCCTCGTAATCCCCACAGCAATGTTTATTGGGATTTCAGTAATTGCATATGCATTAACTGCTCCTAAAAAGAGCAAGAGCGCATCTGTAGTTACCTCAATCGAGTAATTAGTTAACTAGCGTTACTTATCTAACCCTTGCACCTTAAGAGCACGGATTAAGCCATCCTGTGACTCTTTAACAAGTTTTCTCAATACTGCAGGAGAATCTTTTCCGGCACCATCTAGCCAAGCATTAGTTAGATCAACCGTTGATTGCTTGATAACCCATGATGGATAAAAGCCGGTGACATACTTGGCCGCAGGCTCATATGACTTAGATCCCCATACTGAAATCAGATTCTCGAAGTAGAGATGCACAAATGGTTCTAGTAGAGCGCCTTGAATTGGACGCTGGAATCCAGCAACTAGTGCGCTTCGAACCGATGTTGAAATCTCTTCATTGAGAACCTTGTTAAATGCATATGCCTTGGCCTCACTTGTTGGCATCGCAGCAAGGCATGTTTCAAATGCCAAGTTGCCGGTAGTTGTGTTGTCCTTAGCAAGCTCTGCATCTAGCTCAGCCTTTGTTGTTGCACCTCGCTCTGTCAGTGCAATCAGGAAGTACCAACGAAGATCTGCATCAACTTTTAATCCTGGAGCACTTCCATTGAGCAAGGCTCGGATGTTTGCTGTTTGTGCTTCGGTATGTGCGTTGATTGCAAAAGCACGAGAGATCAGTAGCTGTAGATCGCTACCTGGGGCGCAACTATTTGTTAGTGCCCACAATCCATCAGCGAGCTTTTCGCGCATAGCATTGCGATTTGCTTGCTTTGTATATGCCTCAATTGATGTGCCTAGTTGTGAAAGAACAATGTTGACGATTGCATCATCACTTTCACCTGCAAGGCCATTGAGTGCGATTTCAATGAAATCTGCTGATGAGATTTGTGCATCACGATGCATATCCCAGATAGCTGCCCAACACAGGGCGCGGGCAAGAGCATCATCAAACTTTCCAAGATGTGTCTTAAGCGTTGCAATAGAGCGGTCATCAAAGCGCAGCTTTGCATAGGAAAGATCGCGATCATTGATGAGCAATAGATCTGCAACCTTTTCACCTGCAAGATCTGCCACCACGGTGGAAGCACCAGTGACATCTAGCTCCACAGATTTGCGAAGCTTCAACGCATCGCCACTGATGTCATAGAGACCCACTGCTAAGCGATGTGGGCGAAGTTCCTTTGATCCTGCAGGAACAAGGGGAACCTCTTGTGAAATTGAGATGGACTTATATGTGTCACCATCAATATCTAGGACTGGACGCAATGTGTTAACACCAGCGGTTTGTAACCAAGTGTTCACCCATGAATCAAGTTTGCGTCCACTTGTTGCTTCTAGCTCGACTAACAAATCATCAAGTGTTGTGTTACCCCAGGCATGCTTTGCAAAGTACTTTTGCAGACCAGCAATAAATTGTGGGCGGCCAACGTGTGCTACTAGTTGATGTAATACAGAGGCACCCTTTGCATAGGTAATGCCATCAAAGTTGGCATTAACCGCTTCCATATCAACCATGTCAGCGATGATGGGGTGAGTAGATGAGAGTTGATCTTGGCGATAAGCCCAGTTTTTGCGAGCTGAGTTAAATTCTGACCAAGCACCCTTAAAGCGTGTGGCCTCTGACAATGCTAAATATGAAGACCATTCAGCAAATGACTCGTTAAGCCATAGATCATCCCACCAGTACATGGTGACCATGTCACCGAACCACATGTGGGCCATCTCGTGCAAGATTGTGTTTGCACGGGACAGATATGCCTTATCTGGCATGTGACTGCGGAATACCAAAACATCTTCACGGAATGTGACTGCGCCAGCGTTTTCCATTGCACCGAAGTTGAAGTCAACAACTGCGATTTGATCATACTTTTCAAATGGATATGCCAAGCCAAAAGTCTTTTCAAAGTATTCAAAGCCTTGCTTTGTGACCAAGAAAATATCCTCAGGATCCAAGTACTGCATCATTGATTTGCGGCAGTAAATTCCAAGTGGGATCTCTTTTTCTCCCTTATACACATCATGAACATGTGAGTACGGGCCTGCAATCAAGCAATCCAAATACGTAGTGATGCGAGGAGTTGTTGAGAACTTCCACTCCACTAAATCACCCTTTGCAACCTTTGATTCAACTGGGTTGTTTGAAACCGCTTCCCAGTGACCAGGTGTTGTCACAGTGAGTGTGAAGGTCGCCTTCAGGGATGGCTGATCAAAGCAAGGGAACATATTGCGGATGTGGGCTGTTTCTCCTTGTGAGTACAAGTAGATCTCACCATCTGATGGATCAACTGAGCGCTGCAGACCTTCACCTGATTGTGAGTATTCAGCGTCGATTTCAATTACTAGAAGATTCTCTGCCGCAAGATTAGTTATAAAGATGGATTCGCCATCGAAGTTACTTGTGTCGACAGCAACACCATTAAGAGTGGCGCTGATTACTGAGCGGCCAACAGCGTCAATGAAAGTTGAATAACCAGGCTTATTGCATGTAAATGAAACTTCAGACTTGGAGTAAAAAGTCTCTTCACCCTTTGTGACATCAAGGGTTACTACATAGCTATTTACATAGAGATGTTCCGCACGATCTTTTGCTTCAGCACGGCTCAAATTTAGACCTGGCACTTGTTGCTCCTTCGGTGTTTTGTAGGTTCCAATCCAACCATGACAGAGTTACCCCATGGAACGCCCATCGGTACGCAGCTACAGCATCCGTGGATCTCGGATTACCGATGCCCAAAGAGAGGCAAAGACTGCCCTCCAGTCCATTCATGGAATTGCATTTAAGCAAGAATTTATTGATCTTCAGCAGATTTTCCCTAAGAGCGATGCGGTAATCATGGAGATTGGTTTTGGAATGGGTGAGGCCACAGCCATCATCGCCAAGAATCACCCCAATAACGGATACATCGCAGTTGATGTTCATCCACCTGGCATCGGCAAGCTATTAGCCCGTATTGTTGAAAATGATCTGACTAACGTAAAGGTAATTGAAGATGATGTGCATGTAGTTCTGCAGCACATGATTGTTGATGAATCCTTAGATGGAATTCATCTCTACTTTCCAGATCCTTGGCCAAAGAAGAAGCACAACAAGCGCCGAATTGTTAACGAGGGTTTCTTGCAATTGATTCATCCCAAGATTAAAAAAGATGGCTTCATCCATATTGCAACTGACTGGGTTCCGTATGCGATGAGCATTAAGGAAGTTTTTGCAGCATCGCCATTATTTACTGGGGGAGTGATCGACAAACCAGAGTGGCGTCCAGTGACCCGCTTTGAAGGACAAGGTATTGATAAAGATCATGCCGTTAACGACATGTTATATACAAAGGTTTAAAGCGAAGCTTCGTATTGAGCAATCTTGTTAATTCTGCGCACATGACGCTCATCATTTGAAAAGGGTGTCTCAATAAAGGCATCGATGATTGCTTTGCAATCCTCAATCGAATGCATTCGCCCACCAATACCAACCACATTGGCATTGTTGTGATCACGGCCCAGTTTGGCTGTTTCCACGCTCCAGGCAAGTACAGCGCGAACCCCTTTAACTTTATTTGCAGCGATCTGTTCGCCGTTTCCAGAGCCGCCTAAAACGATTCCAAGGGATGCTGGATCTGCAACTGTTGCAATGGCTGCAGGAATACAAAAATCTGGATAATCATCAACAGCGTCATACTCATGAGGGCCATGATCTGTTACTTGGTGACCTTTGCCATTTAAGTAATCAACTAAGGCTGCCTTTAACTCTAAGCCAGCATGATCACTACCAATATGAATGCGCATGAGTGCATCTTGCCATGAGCAATGAAAAACCCGCCAAGTGATTGCTCACGTGGCGGGTTTTTCTAACCCCTTAGGAGGAGAGAGTTACTTATGGACGTGGACCCTTTGGAGGCTTTGGACCCTTTGGACCCTTACCTTCTTTTGGACCCTTACCTTCACCACGAACAGCATTTATTTTTGCTGTTACATGAGCGGTTAAATCTGCCTTGATTGCTGTTGCCTGGGCTGCAGTCATTGTGCCTGCTGCAACGCGAGCATCAACGTTTGTCGTCTTGAAAGCAACTAGGGCTGCGATCAATGCATCCTTCTTGGCACCTGCAATAGCAGCAAGAGTTTCACCAGCTGCAAGACGTGTCTTGATTGTTGCTGCATCCACACCAATTGTTGTTGCAACTAGTGCTTCTTTAGCTGC
>JBILAD010000128.1:0-2957 GCA_044354355.1 Candidatus Planktophila sp.
CTCCGTGGGAGAGATTACCCGAATTTAGCCCTAGCGAAAAATCGGCCAGTTATTAGGCGGGAAGATCCAAGAGTTCTTCGATGATCTTTGCAACACCATCGGCTTCACACGGTTCTGCTACCCCTTTTGCAAATGACGGCGCATCTGGATGACCATCTGACATCGCATAAGAACGAGCTGTCCATTGGAGCATCGAGAAATCGTTGGGGTTATCACCAAATGAAACACAATCATCTGCAGTTAACCCAAGTCGTTTTGCCATCATGGCTAGAGATGTTCCTTTTGAAATATTGAGTGCTGAAATTTCAATCAGTGAATCTCTTGAAGTTGAGTGAGTAACAGTTACAAGATTCTGCACCTCGCGATGGGCAACTGCAACCATTTCATCTGATGTAAATTCATGGTTACTACATCTGCCTAAAATCTTTAGCGCTGGACGCTTGATTGCATCTTCAATCTTTTCAACACCGACATTGTCCATCCCGATATCCCATTTAGGAACATAGGCAATTTCACGGTGGTAGTGATCATTAGATTCAACTGCAAAAGACATTTCTGGCATTGCAATGCGCATCCGGCGGACCACTTCTAATTGAGCTTCAACAGAGATCATCCACTCTTCAAGTACTGCATCATTGAGTAAGTCATAGAGCATCGCACCATTACAACAAATTGCAGAACCGAAACCAAAGGCTTCACGGATCTCACCCATCCAACGTGGGGGGCGTCCTGTAACAAAGAAAACGTGCACACCAAGATCACGCGCTCTAGTAAATACGTCGATTGTGCGTTGTGAAATTACACCTTTATGCGAAACGATAGTTCCATCTAAATCTGTAGCAATTAATTTGGGGCGCTTATTCACACCAGCTCAAATCGTGTCACACCTAAGAAAGGTTGCAGTGCTGCTGGAACATTAACTGTTCCATCTGCATTCTGGTGGTTCTCCAAAATCGCAACAATCATGCGGGGAATAGCAACTAATGTGCCGTTAAGTGTTGCTACAGCTTTGGTGCCTTCTGCATCCTTAAAGCGAATATTTAAGCGGCGTGCCTGAAACTCAGTGCAGTTCGAGGTGCTTGTGACCTCTCGGTATGCATTTTGTGTGGGAATCCACGCTTCAATATCAAACTTGCGGTTCGCACTAGATCCCAAATCACCTGATGCAACATCAATAACACGGTATGGAATCTCCATGGCATTAAGGAAATCTTTTTCCCATTGCAATAAACGCTTATGTTCTTCCTTTGCCTCATCTGGGTGGCAGAAAGAAAACATTTCGACTTTATCAAATTGGTGCACGCGAATGATTCCTCGCGTGTCCTTGCCATATGTGCCAGCTTCGCGGCGGAAACAAGATGAATAGCCGGCATAGCGAATAGGTAATTTATCTGCTGGCAAAACTTCATCCATGTGCATGGCAGCTAGTGGAACTTCAGATGTGCCAACCAAATACACATCATCTTTTTCAAGGTGATAAACATTTTCTGCTGCTTGACCTAGAAAGCCTGTGCCTTCCATTGCAGCAGGATTAACAAGTACTGGAGGAATTACTGGTGTAAAGCCAGCTTTGTTGGCAGATGCAATTGCGTAATTAACAAGTGCGAATTCAAGCATCGCACCAACACCTGTTAAATAATAAGAACGAGAACCTGCAACTTTTGCACCACGTTCTGTATCAATTGCGCCAAGTAACTTACCAAGTTCAACGTGATCTTTTGGTTCAAAATCAAATGTGCGAGGCGTGCCAACATGTTCAATAACTACAAAATCTGCTTCCCCACCAATCGGTGCTTCGGGATCTAAAACATTTGAAAGCTGCATGATTAATTGCTTAGTTTGTTCTTCAACCTCAGCGCGCTTTGAGTCAGCATCTTTAACCTTATTTGCAAGCTCTTTAGCGTTTTCTAATAGCGCTGTCTTTTCATCGCCTTTTGCAGCACCAACTGATTTAGAGAGAACGTTTTGTTCTGCGCGTAATGTTTCAAATTTTTCAAGGGCTGCGCGGCGAATTTCATCTATTGCTAAAACTTTATCCACGATCGTCACATCTTCACCGCGACCTTTTTGAGATGCGCGTACCGCATCAGCGTTCTCGCGCAGGTACTTGATGTCGATCATTTACTTGCCTTTTCTCGTGGGTATGAGCCAAGGAATCGGATGTCTTCGCAGATTGCTCGAAGGCTTTCTACTGCCTCCTTCACAGGTGAATCTGCAATGTGACCCTCAGCGTCAATAATGAAATGGTAATGGCCAAGGGATGTTCCGGTTGGACGTGACTGAATAAAAGTTAAGTTAACTTCGCGCTTAGCGAACTCCGTCAAGATATCAAGGAGCGCACCAGCGTGATCGACTCCGATAAAGACAGCCAGTGAGGTGCGATCCCAACCAGTGTTCTTAGGAATTGATCCAGGTTTTGCGACCACAATAAAACGTGTAACTGCGCCAGGGTTATCGCCAATATTGTCTGCAATAACTCGAAGACCGTAGTGCGCTGCTGCTACTGGTGCTGCAATAGCTGCATCAAAGTCACCGCGTGAAATCGCCTCTGCTGCTGCAGCTGTTGATGCTGTAGAAATTAATTCAGCATCTGGATAGTTGGTGGCAACGTAGTTGCGGCACTGTGCTTCTGCGTGTGGGTGTGTAGCAATTCGCAAAATCTCTTTTTCATCGCCTTTAATCATTAATGCAAAGGAAACTGGCAAAGTAACTTCACCAACGATTGCTAGAGGCTCTCCAGTTGCAAGCTCATCAAGGGTGCGAGCAACAACACCTTCAACTGAGTTTTCAATTGGGACTAATGCAAAGTGGGCTTTACCAAGACGGACCGCATCAAGGGCAGCAGTAACGTTGGCATAAGGCATAAGGCGATCATTAGAAGAAGTGATCTTTTTAAGAGCCGCCTCTGTAAATGTTCCCTTGGGACCGAGATAGGCGTATGTACTCACTTGCTAATT